>JANQER010000131.1 GCA_028278255.1 Elusimicrobiota bacterium
TGTAACACTATTAGCACTGGGACAGTAACATATAACATCAATCCCATTATAGAATTACCAGAAATAAATATTTTGTATGTCCCTATTAAAAGAAGAGCTATACAAATAATCAATACGTAACCATAATTTGTTTTGCTCCCAAAATTAATAACATTTTTATTATCCATAGATTTAGCACCTCGCCATGTTTTTTATAAATTATCACATTAATCATTTTCTGGACTTGTCCACTCAAGCTTGAGATCATTTATTTTCGCCAATAAATATCTGCTGGTGTTTTATAAGACAATGCTTCGTGCCGACGCTCCTCGTTATAAAATTTGAAGTATATTTTCAGTCCTCTGATCAACGACGGCACATCAATGTATTCATGAATATAAATGTTCTCCTGTTTGCCTGACCGCCATAATCTTTCAACAAATATGTTGTCAAATACCCGTCCCCGGCCATCCATGCTGATGCGGATGTCTTCTTTTAGGAGGCGACTTGTAAAATCATCACTTGCAACATCTTGGTTATAGAGTTATCCGGTTTTGGGATTCTGCTTTCTTTAAACACACAAATACCGTTTTAAATGAAATCCATCGTGCTCTGCTTAAATCAGACTCTTCTCCTTCCTCTTCTTCCTTGACACCGCCCTCACCCTTCGAGCCGGAGGCTCGATGCCCTCTCCCGTAAACGGGAGAGGGGTGACAAGTTTATTATGCAAAAATATTTTAAAACTCAGACTACAAAACACGACTCATTTAGCATTTAGCAATGAAAAAATGAGAAATGTTTAAATTTTTCAAAGATTGACAATGCTAAATGAGTATTTCATTTCCTCATCAATAGTAATACTGCTGATAAAAGGACCTGGCGTCCACAGGGCCGCACAAGCGTTTCCACAAATAAAGCATCACCAAACGAATCACCAATAAAGAATGTTTGAACCCTTTTTCCTGCCAGCGTCTGGCTGACACACGTGTGCTGCCGAATAAAAACACCTGCCGGCCGAACCGGTGAAGCCGCAGGCTGAATTCCACATCTTCCATAAGCGGCATATCCGGGAAAACATGATGATCCGCAACAGGCCGGCGCCTGAAAAATTGCACTTGATCCCCGAAACTGATCCCCAGACAAATCATACGCACATCATTTAAATATTCGATCAGTCTCAACCGCCATCCATCTGCCTGAAACACTGCGCCTATTGCCCCGCCCACAGACATGGGCTGATGACGCAAAACACACAAAATCTTGTCCAAATCATGCGCATCAATTCGCGCATCAGCATGACAAATCACCACCACATCCCCGCTGCATGCTTTTATCCCTGCCTGAATCTGCCCACCGCGTCCCGGAGAACTCTCCCCCTTCACCACCCTGGCGCCATTGGCTTGAGACAAAACCGCTGTTTGATCCGAAGACCCGGCATCCGCCACAATGACTTCCTTCACACTGGAATGAACAGACACTGCCTTCACACACGCCTCAATATTGTCCTGTTCATTGTGTGCGGGAATCACCACAGACATGGTTTGCAAATCTTTAGGAGACCAAATCACACGTGAACGCTTCCTCCCCAGCCAGATATCACGAAATAACAAGAGGTAAAAGGGCAGCCATTCCACCACCATCACCCATGCCGGCAAATGCCATTTGCCGGTCAAATGCAAGTGTCCATTGGCCACAAAATAGCCGCTGATTGTCAAACAAAGCAAAAACCAGGAAGCTGTTGGCCGAAAAACCAAAAACGGGATGACCCAGCTGATGTACCAAAAATGGATGGTAGGTGACAGAACAAGGACAAGACCAAACACAAAAAAACATCCTGACACCGGGCCATCGGAAAACTTTTCATTCAATTCCGGATGAAAGTATTTATAACCAAAAACCATCCCCACCAAAAGCAAGCACCCGCAAACAAAAGTGGCCGGCTGAATGCCCTGGAAAACAACGCGCAAAAGAGCATGGCACGAACCGTTAAAAGCCATGCGCCCGCCGAATGCCCACAAACTTGAGAACAAATGATGATGATCATGCAGCACAAAAGGCAAATAGGGGACAACCGCTGCCAGGACAAAAGCCCACAAATATCTTGCATTGTCTTTCCTCACAAAAAACGGCACACACAAAACAGCCATATATTTGCTTTGAAACGCCAGCCCCAAACAGACAAACATACAGATCCAATGCCTTTTATCAAACAGCAACAGCGCCGTCAAAAGGAAAAAAATCTGGACCACATCAAAATGTCCTTGCCCGGCAAAAGAATAGAGAATAACAGGATTGAATGCATACAGGATGACCCAACGCAAATCCAATGAGCGCCGCTTCAATAACACCAGCAAAAGGCAAATCACAGCCAAATCAAAAACAATCATGCTGATCTTAATGGATTGGGCCTGATAAGATATTTGACCTAAAACAGAAAAAAAGAGGAGTATTAAAGGCGGGTAAGCCGCAGACATATCAGGATGATTCAACCTGCTGAAAAACGGATCACTTTGAGACAAATTTTTCAGAGAGGGATGATCAGGCGCATAATGATAAGGACTGATCCCGTGACTCAAGACCTTTCCTTCCCACAAATAGCGGTTCACATCATCTGAAGGTTCATGCGGCACAAGCGACAGCCGGCACGCCAAAGCCAGCCCCAACAAAAGAAGCCATTGACTGCGAACAGACAGTCCCCTTGGAAAAAACAAGAGCAAACACAAACATCCGATCCAGGTCAGAGAGAACAACACAACAAACCTGCCGGAAAAAATGTTAATTTGAAACAGACTCAGGCTTTCTGCGCCTATGAAGCCAAAAAAACCGCCTTTGAGACACAAAAGAATCATCAAAACGCCGATCACAAGAAAGGGTGTCAATGACTTAATTTTAGCAGATAGTTGTTCCTTCATTATTTTCGGATCAATGCATGAGACAGGGATAGAAAACCGATAAACAGATATCCTGCTGAATAAATCCCCAGAAAAGGACCGATCAGATACACACCGGCTGATAAGTAATGAAAAAAAGACAAACCACAATAAAGCCCCAGTCCGATTTCACAAAAAGCCAGCCAAGGCATTTTGATCTGATAACGCTTGATTTCTTTGTCCCCGCGCTTCGGCGTTCTGACAAAACCGGTTTTTCTGCCAATCATGGCCTCAAACACGGCCTTGGAATTGGAAACAGCCAATCCCACGCCAAACACGGCCAGAAAAGGCACATATTTAATCCGTCTGATCCAATCAGAATAAACAGCGCGCTGGCTAGTGAGATAAAGAGAACTCGGGGCCACCAGTGAAAAACCCAAAAGAGCTGCCACAATGGGAAACAAAAAAGGCGGCCAGGTGAGTTGAACAAACAACAAAACAGGCAAAGCCAGCACAGCCAGAACAAGCATCATGGGATGAATCAGATAATGCAGCATATGAAACAAAGCCTGCATTTTTTTTCCAACAGAAACAGGCTGATGCATGATCCTGGGAATCAATTTAATGGCGGTCTGTATCGAACCTTTGGCCCAGCGGAATTGCTGTGATTTAAACGCATTGACATCTTCCGGAATCTCCCCCGGCACCACCACCTCAGGCAGAAAAACCGTTTTCCATCCTTGCAGCTGAACACGATATGACAAATCCATATCTTCTGTCAGTGTGTCCCATTGCCATCCGCCGCATGCCACAATGGCTTCCTTTCTCCAAAGCCCGGCTGTGCCGTTAAAATTCATATAAAAACCATTCCAGTTTCTCACAGACTGCTCCACCATAAAATGGCCGTCTATGCCAATGGACTGAGCGCGCGTGAGCAATGACTGCCTGCGATTGAGATGCCCCCAGCGCGCCTGAACAAAACCACATTTTTGATCATGCAAAAAGAACGGGATGGTTTTGAGAAAATAATCCTGCGGCGGCAAAAAATCAGCGTCAAAAACAGCCAACAAAGCTCCGCGTGCCTGCCGCGTTCCTTCAGACAAAGCCCCGGCCTTGTACCCAAAACGGTTCTTCCTGCGAATCACTTGAATATCATGCCCCTGGCTTCTAAGTTCAATGGCGGTTTGATCGATAATGGAAACGGTCTCATCCGTTGAATCATCCAGTATTTGAATTTCATGTTTGTCACGCGGGTATTGAATCTGAGCCGCTGCCCGCATGATTCTCTCAACCACATTGATTTCATTATAAACCGCAATCTGAGTTGTGACTGTCGGCAAATGCGCATGAGACAAAATGTCCTGATATTGCTCCCATATCATCCGGCGTCTTTTGGCCGCATCAGACTTTGTCCGCCAATAAAATATTTGAAACAAATAGCAGTTCATGCCGAACAAAAACAAGCCGACTGCTGACGAAAAATAAACCGTTGGCACAACCACAGACACAAGATCATAAAAAAATTCCATTCAATTGTCCCATTGACCCATCTGACCATGCTCAGGGCCTGTAAAATTCCAATAATACAGATGATGAGATTTTTTTAAAACCATTTCATCGCCATTGTGTTTTTCCCACTTTAACAGCCGGCACGGGTACATCTGTTTAAAATAAAATTTATCTTCTTTTCCGTCAAACCGCACAGTGGCACACAACACATTGTCATGAACATGTTTGCCTATTTTCAATTTTTTCTGGGAAGTGTTCGATACAAAAGCCTGATGACATGTTAAATCAGGGGCTTTGTTGGACACAACACCATTCAACATGTTCACTTGATAAGGCGTCTTTTCATTCAACCTGAACCTCAAAAAAACAGGCAAAGCCTCATAAAAAACAAAATCCTTGTGCGGCAAAATCACTTGATGATCACCTTGATCATCAAAATACGAAAATATATTAAAAATATCCTTTTGATTTTTATTCAAATACTCAACAAAAGTGGCGCCGCATCCGTCCTGGCTGCTCATCACGCATTTCAACACTTTCCCGGATCCGCGCTCAAAAAAAACAGATGCCATCTGATAGTAATCATAAATCCCGGCCGGAATTTTCTGTATATAGTTCATTTTGACCACATCCACAATATTTTTCTTCTTTAATGATTTCACCAATTTCTTGCCATGAAAAGGCTCCCTTACAATGATCAACTTTACTGTGGCATCCCTCTTAATCCCATATTTATTCAACGACGCCTGATAAACCTGCACCTCAGCCTTTCCTGAATCCCAATAAGGATTTGACAGAAAATGACTGTTCTGAGCCTGAAGAACTGACAGACCAAAACCAAACAATAAAAAAACAAATATTTTCATTTTATCCCTGACAAGAATTGGATTCGCAAGAATCGGGCTGATTCGGCATTTTCTTTTGCTTATTCCATGGCATTTTTTCCAAAACCCTGGCCATGCCGCACAAACCGGAGATGCCGGCAAAAATAAGCCCTGCACCCACAACAACAGCCACAATCCTTAACTGTGGCACAATCCCGCCAATAAAAGCCAAACTGCCTGCCACAATCTGCACCTGCCGCATAATGGGGATAGGGCCTTTTCTTTTCACAATCTCATACCCGGCTGATTTCCAGGCATTGAGTCCGCCTGACACAGCATGCACTTTGGCATATCCGGCTTCTCGCAATTGCCGCACGGCTTGATTTGTACGAACGCCTGACTGGCAGAACACATAAAGCGCCTTGTCTTTGGGCAAAGATCTTATTTGACTGCTCAAACGGCTCAGCGGAAAAAGACTGGTTCCCTGAATATGCTCATAAGAAAACT
>JANQER010000228.1 GCA_028278255.1 Elusimicrobiota bacterium
TTCTGGCGGTATGAGACTCAGCTTCTTTTGTTGGTTATTGGAGGCGTTTTTTTGTTGCATCTTTTAATTATTTCATTTATTGATTTCCAGTATAAGATAATTCCTAATAAGTTATGCATGAGTTTGGTGGTTATAGGGCTTTTGGGCTCACCTGTGAATCCTGTTTTGGGAGCAAGTCCTTTGGCCCGCTTTATAAATGCTTTAGTCGCTGGTGTCCTGGGTTTTATTTTATTGTTATTGCTTGCTTACGCGGGTGAATTCATTTGGAAAAAAGAGGCCTTAGGTGGTGGAGATATTAAATTGATGGCTGGATTGGGTGTGTTTCTTGGATGGAAGGGGATTCTCATTACTTTGTTTCTGGGTTCTTTAACGGGGACAATCGCCGCACTTTTTCTTATTATAATTCAGAAAGCAGCACGCGGGACATACTTACCGTTTGGCCCATTTTTGGCTTTTGGCGCATGGGTGTTTTGGATGTTTCCCGATAAATTGCAAAATATTTTGTGGCTGTTTTAGGAGAAGGTATCAAGTGAGATATCTTTTTTATGCTCGTTGGGGAATACATATAAAGACAGGGCCTCGCCACTTAATGGATGCATAGCACGCTGAAGGTCTCTTTTTGGGAATTTTTAAAAAATACTTGACAAATAGTGCTTTTAAGCATTATATATGTTATAGTATATTAAGTTTAATGATAACGCCGAGAAATTCTTTGAGGCTCTAAGTCCTCAAGGGGGCTCGGCGTTTGTCCTTAAAAAAAGACTAATTAGGAAGTGTGTATAAAAATGTGCTAACGGGTTTTTACGTTTTATACCATCTTTTTTTTTCTGTAAAGGTGTTTGTTTATGGCTCTTAATAAGTTAAAAGACATAAGGTTAGAAAAGTTTCGTTTTCGCAAGGAGAGGGAAGCCATTGGGGTAGATCTGGGGTCTACTTCTGTGAAGGTTATTCAGTTAAAGGGGTCTCCTGGGCGGTGGGGGCTTGTGAGATGGGCCTTGCTTCCGTTGCCAAATGCTGGCCCGGATGTGCCCGGCCCTGAAAGGAGAACACAGGCTTTAAACCTTTTACGGGATTATGTGGGGAAACAAAAAAAGAGCTCTACTCGAGCCACTGTTTTTTCTGTGTCTGGAAACTCTGTTATTGTTCGCTATGTGAAGTTTCCCAAAATGTCTCGGGATGATTTATCCAAGATGATTCAAATTGAGGCTGAACCTTATATCCCATTTTCTATACCGGAAGTCAATATTGATTTTCATATACTTGGCGATGTGGTTGAAGATGGACAAAAAAAGATGGAGACTATTCTTGTGGCCGCCAAAAAAGAAATTATCAATAGCCGATTGGATGTGATTCAGCAAGTTGGATTGAAACCAATTATGATTGATGTGGATGCTTTTGCTTTGGAGAATGCCTATGAAATCAATCGAAATCCAGCTGTAAAGGAATCCGTTATGATAGTGCATATGGGCGCTTCAGTTACAACTATGGCCATCGTGGAAGGTGGCGCGCCAAAAGTCGTTCGTGATGTGTTTATTGCTGGAAATACTCTGACAAAGGCTTTGCAGCGTAATTTTCAATGCGATGCAAAACAAGCTGACACCATGAAAGGACAATCTTATCTTTTGGCCACTCCCGAAGAACGTGAGAGAGCTATGTCTGAACAAAACAAGGAAGTCCTTCAAATGTCCACAGTGATGCTCCCGGTGATGAAAGATTTGTTGGCTGAAATTCAAAGATCCCTTGATTTTTATCTCTCTCAAGGCTCTGATAGGCAGGTGTCACGTGTGCTGCTGTCTGGCGGGGCTTGCCGTTTGGGGAATTTAACAAATTATTTTAGCCATGAACTTCGGATCCCTGTTGAAATATTTGATCCTCTGTCTCGTGTGGAGGGCGCTCAGGTGATCGCTCCGGAAATGCGACCTTTGTTTTCTGTTGCCGTTGGTTTGGCCGTCAGACGTGATGGGGATATGGGATAAATTATGATACGCATAAACCTCCTTCCAAGAGAAATATATGCTGCGGAAGCTAAACAACAGATTAAGACATTTTCTGTTATAGTGGTGGGCGCTATTGTGGCTTTGATGCTGGCTTATTGGGGTTGGGGTTTGTCTAAGGTCGAAAAAATGGAAGGGGAGTTGATTCAGGCACAGGGGGAATTGAGAAAGTTTCAGGCTATTGTAGATAAAGTCGAAGAATTGCAAAAGACCAGAGACAAGCTTCGTGCCAGGCGTGATGTGATTAGACGGCTTCTTGTCGGACGGTTGGTTTACCCTAAATTTTTTGAGGATTTTATGACTCTTTTGCCTTCTGAAGTATGGGTCACAAGTTTAAATACTTCGATAGCTCCTTCGGGAGAAGTGAGGCTTAATATATCGGCAAAATCGCTCTCAAATTTTGCTATAGTGGATTGGATGAAAAATCTGCACTCCTCTCCTTTGTGTAAAGATATTAAATTAGGCACAATCACAGCCAGCGGCCAGGGGGAAGGTCGTTCTTCTTTGCTGAGTTTTTCTATCTCATTTAACTATTATAGGAAGGACACATAATATGAAGTTATCAAAACAACAGCAGCAACAGATTTTTCTGGGTTTGATTGTGGCGGGCGGCGCCATATATGCTTATGTCAATTTTTGCATCAAGCCGACTGAAGAAAAGAGAGCGAAAATTGAAGCGGAACTTAATGATGTTTTAGATAAGGTTGAAGTGATGAGACGCACCGCCAACAGGCTTCCTGCTTTACAAAAAGATTATGAGAGTTTAAAGTTGGAAGTCGGAAAAGCTGAAAAAAAACTTCCGAAAGAAAAAAATGTTGAGGAAATTTTGCGCATTGTCACTGATGAGTCTATTAAGCACCGAATCAGTGTTGGTAGTTTTTCCCCTGGGACAGAGGCACAAAAGAACTATTTTGTGGAAATTCCATTTGGACTCAATATAAAAGGTAATCTTCATTCTTTGGGGAAATTTCTAACTATTTTGGGGCAACAGGAGCGAATTCTGAGCGCTAGAAATCTGAATATAAGCTATAGTCTGGACACACAAAAAGGCCATACGATAGCAGGAACTTTTACTCTTGTGGGATTTATGTTTAAAGGGTAATTATATTATGAAGCTGATCAATTTATTAAAAGCCCTGTGTTTTTTTATTTTCATTATGGGAGCTGCCTTGCAACCATTGTTTTTGTTTGCGGAGCCTTCTGAAAACACCTCAAATCCTGCGGGAAAAACTTCGTCGGATGAAGAGGGTGAACCTATTTATATATATAAGGGCGGGCAGTTTCGGGATCCTTTTGTGCCTCTGGTGGGACACACATTATCAGAATTTAGCGGGGTAAAAGCTGAGGCAGGGGCATTTAATCCTACTTCAGTGGAGTTAAAGGGAATTGTTAAAACCAAGACCGGCAGATGGGCAATTTTGCGTGGGGCGAGCAGTGAAAATTATACGGTTCAAAATGGAAAAATACGTGACGCAAAGAAAAAGCCTGTTGAAGGGTATGTTGGAATTGTTAAAGAGCAAAGTATAGTGGTTATTGGCCCAAATAATCAAGTGACTGAATTGAAAATCAGGAAAGAGTCTGATAGGAATTCACGATAAAAGTTAAGTGCAATAGTTATGTGGGCACTATGAAGAGGACAGTTGCGGATAATATAGAATCAGATTTTTGTTCTTGCAATTAAATATTTCAAAAATGTATTATTATAATTTATTCTAAATTTTACACAATGCACAATATTGAGAAGTAAGGAGGCAAAAAATGAGATATGCCAGGGACCTTCTTTCCTTGAGAATTTTTTTAAAGCACAAAATTTGTTGTTTTTCTATGAGCCGGCTAATCTTAGCGCTGATCCTCATCCTTCAGCCAGTTGTGTCTGGGATTTCTACAGCTGCGGTTTCTCTCCCCACAGGTGCACATTTGAAAGATGTATCATATTCCGATCAACTCTTACGTATTCAGCTCGATAAGAAAGTAACTTACCGCATTTTTTCTCTCTCCAAACCGCCGCGCTTGGTCGTTGAATTAGAAAAGACTATTCATTCAAAAAGACCATATGAAAAAGAAGTGAATAATGATCCTCTCCTAAAAAAAATCAGAAGTGCACAGTTTAAATCATCTCCGGAGATGGTGACGCGTGTGGTTTTGGATATGTTTCAATTGGCTTCTTATAAATCTTATCAACAAGGGAATCTTATCACCTTGTATTTTGGTAACACCGCAAAAGACGCGTCTTTTCCTCAAGAATCTTCGGGTTTGAGGCAAGGAGGAAATGATATTGAGAGCCGGGAACAAGTATCAGACTATTCCAAACAAACCGGGCCTGTTCATAAAAGCCCGCTCCCGCGCATGTTGTCAGGTGAAACTTCAGCCTCTTTGGAAGCAACAGCAGCAGAAAAATCAGCTGGTTCCAAAAAGAAAAGCAGCAAAAAAAGAGCCAAAGATCTTTTGGCTTCATTGCCCAAAACTCCGGTCACCATTGATTTTGATGATGCGGACATACGAGATGTTTTAAGAGTATTGTCTGAAATGAGTGAAATCAATATGATTCATGCTTCGGATATGCGTGGTTTTGTGACGATACATTTGAAGCAAGTTCCATTTGATGAAGCCTTTAATACGATTTTGACCATGCAAGGGCTTGTGGCTCAGCAAATGGGAGACAATATATTAAGAATTTTAACGCCTGAAGGCTTGAATTCAGACAGGGCAAGGGCTGTTGTCACTTATAAAACATATACTTTGAATTATGCGCATGCAAGCGATATTGTCACGCATTTGACCGCTGTGCGTATTTCCCCGAATTCCAAGGTCACGGTTGATGAACGAAGTAATTCGATCATTGTGACAGATACGCCTGAGGGACTGGCCGGCGCTGAAAGGCTTATCGCAGAATTAGATAGAAAACCTCAGCAAGTCCTTATAGAAGCAAAAATAGTGGAAGTGATTCTTAAAGATAATTTGGATCTTGGTATTCAATGGGAGCATGCCAATGAGAAAACCATGCGAAATGGCTCGCAGCGGTTTACAGGTATTTTGGCTGCTGAAACGGGTGATTCTGAGCTGGAAGGAGTGGGTATTAGTACATATGATCCGCAACGGGATGTAAGTTATGGTGCAGCTACTCCTTTAGGTCGTGGAACCGGCGTGGCATTACCAGGAAACCGGCCTGAAGCTGCTATTACATTTGGTTTTATCAGTAACTCTGATATTTTAACCATGACTATAAATGCACTGGCTGAAAAAGGACTTACAAAAATATTGTCAGCGCCTAAAATTATTACAATCAATAATCAGCAAGCCAGTATACAGGCAGGATCCCGTCTGCCGTTTTCCTCTGTGACAATAGCCTCTTCCGGGGTTGCCACACAGACCATTACTTTTGTGGATGTCGGTATTATGCTGACAGTGACTCCGGTCATCAATGCTGATAAAAGGATCCGGCTCAAACTCAAGCCAGAAGTCAGCCTGCCCGGAGAGATTGGGCCGGCAGGGCCTGAAATATTCACTCGTAATGCTGAAACAGAGGTGATTATTCGTGATGGTGAAACATTAGTGGTTGGCGGCCTGATTGATGAAAATATGCTGGAGAGCGCTGAAAAAGTCCCTTTATTGGGGGATATCCCTGTGTTGGGAGCGTTTTTCAGAAAAACAACAGATTCTAAAAGGCGCAGTGAGTTGTTGGTTTTTGTAACGCCTCGTATTGTTCTTGATTGACAATGTTTAATTTCCTCATGACACATCTGTATGGATGGCGAGGTTCCTGTCTATAAGAGTCCATCCGGCCATATATTATGAATGAAGAAACAGTTTCTCCAGGAACAGATAACTCTTCCTTGTTAGATGATATATTTCTGGCCACATATGCCTATATCTGCCAAGCCGAATCTGCCCTTAAAAAAAAGCAATGGGACAGTGCCATTTCTACCTATCAAATTGCCTTGAATGAGACACCTCATGATGTGTCCCTGTATTTGGCATTGGCAAAAGCGTATGAAGCCAAAAGTCGTTCTGTCAGTTCAGATGAGAGCCTTTTGTCAGCCATGCAATTGTATCGAAAAGTGATTGCATCTGATCATGATTGTTCAGAGGCTTATGAGGCAGGGTTCTCGCTCGCTGTTAAATTGGATAAATTGCAGGATTTTTTAGACGATTGCCAGAATGTTTTAAAAACAGAGCCTGATCATGAAATGGCGCGGTCGACGATAAGAAAAATACAAGCATTGCTTATTTTGCGCACGCAGCCGAAAATTATCCGCAAAAGTCATCCGCACCGGTGGACGCGATGGTTAATGGAATGGGTTTTGCCCTCGATAAGCGCCCTGTGTGTTTTGGGGTGGTTTTATTTTGCTTTTGGTGAATCTGAATTAGAAAATAAAAAAAACATCAGTCGGACATTGCTGCAGTCCGGCGGGTTTCTAATGGCAGTTTATCTCGGGTATAAGTCAATCATGCATTATCGAGGCACGAAATAATTAGTTCCCGGTGAAAAAATCCGGGGTTTTGTAATTGCCCAATTTATTGGGCGTTTTTGATGCTTTAAAATGATTCAAAGAGCCCGATAAATCGGGCAATTACAGTTTTTCACCGGAATCTAATTAGTTTCTTGTTTAAATGAAAATTAATTTATCCAAAAATTCGCCAATTATTGTTTGGCCTGATCCATTTCTCTCCTCCCTGTCCCTGGGGATCCTTGTGCTTGTTCTCGTTGGTCATGGGGGTAAAAATGGCTTCATATGGGGTGCAGGCACAATTTTGTTGATTTATTCCTGGCTGATACTTCTCTTTAGAAAAAGAATTTTTTCTCTTCAACCACATCCTCTGTTCCCTGCCTTGGTCGGTTTTTTTGTGTTTGGTCTTTTGTCTGCATTGTTTTCACCTTCTTTGACTCAGTCATTCATCAGTTTAAGTAAATTTATTGGATGTTTGGGCTTTGGTGTTGTGGCAGTGTCGTGTTGGGGGGATTCTCATAGGAAGTTTTTTCTATGGATTGTTTTGACTGTGGGCGCTTTTCAGTCGGTTTTATTTATGATTGGAAAAATCTGTCAACAAAGCAGTGTTCTTCTGATTCCAGGGAATCCACAATACTGTGCTTTTTGGGTATGTGCAGCCTCTCTTATTGCGGCTGGGTTTGCTTTTGTTGAAGGACGGCTGTTGAGCAGTGAAGGATCTAAAATAATCAATTATAGCAAAGCCGGGCTATGGTACTTCTTGTTTATACTGCTGATAGCCGGTACAATATGTTCCTCATCAAGATCCAGTATTATCTCTCTGTTTGTTGGTTTGGGAGTTTTTACGGCTTTTCGATTCGGAGGAAGAGGGCTTATTGCTTATTTGATTGTTATCGGTGGAAGCTTTTGCTTTTTGATGTCTGATTCATTTGTTCATGCCCTGTTAAAAACAGATGATCCTTTGGCCTGGAAGCGTATAGATATATGGAGGTCAGCCATTAACGGGATTTTGGAAAAACCATTGTTGGGTTGGGGACCGGGCCAGTTCAGCGTTGTTTATGATTGCCACGCAGTGCCGCAGAATTCTTTTATGGTGAAATATGGGTTCTCCACGGCTTTTGCCCACAATGAATATCTGCAAGTTCTATCAGAATGGGGAATACCTGCTTTTTTGTTTCTATGTTGGGGGGTTATTGAATATGGACGTCAATTTGAAAAGAAAAAAAGTTTTGAAATAGGGGTGTATGCAGCCATCCTGTCATTGGCTTTTATTTGTATTTTTAATTTTCCACTATATGTGCCAATCAATGGCCTTTTGTTGGCAGGTTTATTAAGTTTAGGGCATTTTAAGGCACATCCAACAGAATTGACTTTTAACTCTAAAAAAATCTTATATATCTCACAGTGTGTTTTGGGGTTTGTCTTGATCATTTTTATGGCCGGCAATGTCATGCTCGTTGCCGGCAGGTTGAGCCCGAAGGTGAATGAAACATTGGGCGGGGTTTATTCTGTTTATGAAGAAAATCCAATGATCAAAAAGGCAGACCAATTGCTCCATTCTTCAAAAAAGCCGGTTGATCAGGATGTGGAAAAAGCCGAAAATCTGCTGTATAAGGTTTTAAAGCATTCTCAAAGCAATTCACAGGCATGGTATAATCTGGCCCATTTACAATCGCATCACAAACATCCGCCAGACTTGCAAAAGGCCATAGAATTTCTTAAAAAAGCATGTTCATGGCACAGACATCAGGCGGTTTGGATTCTTGAACTGAGTCGTCTTTTTGAGCAGGTGGGGGATTATCAGGGCGCATTAAGTCTGGCCAAATATGCCTTGGCTCTTGAACCTGCCTACAATGACGCCGGCTTGCAGATCGGTCATCTGTTCCGCATGATGGACTCTCCGGAAAAAGCACAGAAATGGTTAAAGGTTCTTTTAAACAAACAACGGTCAGCGCCTGCACAGAATTCATTTTCATCCTACGGCCAGATCATTCTGAAGCGAAAAGATCATGAAATAAGACGGGAAATAGAGCTATGCCGGCGTGCTCTGTGATTTCGGATTTGCAGTGTATAAAAAATCTCCCCCTGAAAAATCAAAAATCCTGACAATATTTTGATATAATAAGCTAACTTTAAACCCGGATTGTGCATTAGGGCGTGAGGGCCGAGACGAAGCAGCCGGGTCAGTTTCGACGAAAAATACGAGCTCATAGCCGTACGCTATGGGCGAGTATTTTGAGAAAGAAAATGTCCCGGCTGCTTCGTTGAATCCCACGATCCTAATGCACAATTCGGGTTAAACAAACATGGAGTGAAAATGGTTTGCGAGGTCAGTGTTGTTATCCCTGTTTACAATGAAGTGGAAAGCCTTCATTCTTTTTTTGAGTCCCTCATACCGCCTCTTGAGAATATTCAATATGAATTAATATTTATCAATGACGGATCAATAGACACAAGTCTTTCTTTTCTGAAAGATAAATCTCATGCAGACCACCGTGTCAAGATTATTGACTTCACAAAAAATTTCGGGCAAACAGCGGCTTTGGCCGCCGGGATTGAAGTGGCCCAAGGAGATATTATTATTTGCATGGATGCTGATGGACAAAATGATCCGGCTGACATCCCTCATCTTATTTCTGAAATGAAACGCGGGGCTGATGTGGTGAGCGGCTGGCGTTATCACCGAAAAGATTCGTTTTTTACCCGCCGACTGCCTTCCATGGCAGCCAATGCGATTATCTCCTGGGTCACAGGCGTTTCATTGCATGATTACGGCTGTACACTCAAAGCCTATCGACGATCTGTACTTCAGGATATTCGTCTTTACGGTGAAATGCACCGGTTTATTCCGGCCTGGTGCGCTTGGAAAGGGGCCAAAATAGTTGAGGTGAAAGTCAATCATCATGCGCGGCAGCAGGGGAAATCCAAGTATGGGATCGGCAGGACATTCAAGGTTCTGCTGGATCTCATTACAGCCAAATTTTTTTCTGCTTATTTAAACAAACCCAGCTATTTTTTCGGGGGCACAGGCCTTTTGTTTATGTTTTTTGGTTTTTTGGCCGGGCTTTTTCCCATATTGGACAAATTCATTTTTTTTCAATGGGGACATCTTCGAATCCCATTCCTTATTTTTTCAATTTTTCTTGGCCTTTTAGGGGTGCAATTCATTGTCTTAGGGCTATTGGCTGAGATTCTCATTCGTATCTATTATGAAACCAAGGATGAAAGGCCCTACAGAATTAAGGAAATCATACAAAGTAATAAGGCCGAAGGCCGATGTGCGAAGTAAAAATAAAAAATAGTAAGGAGATTGTTATTGTATGAGTCATAAATATGTTTTTGTCTTTTTTACTTCGACATTCAGACTTCGGTCTTCTTGCTTTGTATGATACACATTCTTCTCCCAGCCTATAATGAGGAGAAGGCTTTGGCTGCTCTTTTCAAAAGTCTCCCTGCTGCTTTGTCAGGCAAAGATTATAAAGTCTGGGTAGTCGATGATGGGTCAAAAGACAAAACCGCAGAAGTGGTATCAAGTCAAACTCATCATATGCCTTTGGTTCTTCTACAGCATGAGCGCAACAAAGGCATGGGGGCTGCTTTTCAGACAGGGTTAGATAAGATCATTCCACATTTGTCTTCTTCTGATATTCTTGTCACATTAGATGCTGACAATACACACCCGCCGCAGATTATTCCACGTTTGATTGATCCTTTGGAAAATGACCAGGCAGACTTGGCCATTGCGTCACGATATGTTCCAGGCGCCAAAGTATATGGCGTCTCACTGTTTCGACAATTGACCAGTCAAGGGGCGCGATGGCTGTTTCAATATTTCTTGCCTATTCCGAACGTCAAAGATTACACATGTGGATTTCGGGCTTATCGGGGCGGCCTGATTATCCAAGCGAAAAAAAAATGGAACTCTCTGGTGACTGAAAATGGTTTTGCGTCTGCCGCTGAGTGGCTTGTCAAACTGTCTTTTTTATCGCCGCGGGTCGTGGAAATTCCGTTCATTCTTCATTATGATCACAAACCCACAGCCAGCAAAATGCCTGTTTTTCGGACAATTTTAAAAACATTGGCCCTCATCAGCCGTCTCAGGCGGATCAAAGATTAGGGATTGATAAGGATCGGATAAAATATTATGTGCGGACTGGTTGGTGTTTTTCATTATGCAGATTCGGGGAAAACCCCGGACAAAGAGCTTCTGAGGCGCATGTCGAATCAGCTGAAGCACCGCGGCCCTGATGATGACGGCTATTTTACCGAGGGACAGATCGGGCTTGGTTTCAGGCGGCTTTCCATTATTGATTTGTCTGGAGGCGCACAGCCAATGTCTCTTATGCCTTGTCATGGGGACCGGTCAAAAGGCGCTTTGACCGTGGTTTTCAATGGTGAAATCTACAATTTTCGTTCTCTACGTGAGGAACTGCAGAAGGCTGGCCATAGATTTGTGACCCAATCTGACACTGAGGTGCTGTTGCATGGTTATGCAGAGTGGGGAGACCGTATTCTTTCCCGGCTTCGCGGCATGTTTGCTTTTGCTTTATGGGATTCCGCGCGGCAAAGGCTTTTTATGGCGCGCGACAGGCTGGGCAAAAAGCCTCTGTATTGGCTGAACCATGGCGGCACACTTTTTTTTGCCTCTGAAATCAAAGCCCTTCTTGAAGCATTGCCATCCATGCCAAAAGTCAATCCTTTGGCGATTCATGACTATCTGACCTATCAGTATATCCCATCACCACAAACAATCTTTCATGGACTCCAAAGGCTCCCCCCAGCGCATGCATTGACATGCGACAGGAAGGGGGTATTGACTCAAAACAGATATTGGCACCCGGATGTTTTGCCCAAGACCACCCTGTCATTTCATGACGCTCAAAAAGAGCTTTTAAACACGATCCGGGAAGCTGTACAAATCCGTTTGGAAGCTGATGTGCCTGTGGGGGCTTTTCTGTCAGGCGGGGTGGACTCATCCGCTGTTGTTGGCTTGATGGCTGAATCCATGGCGCAGCCAGTCAAAACTTTTTCAATAGGTTTTGAGGAGGACGAATTCAGCGAATTGTCCTATGCCAGGCAAGTGGCCAAACAATTCTCCACTGATCATTGTGAAATCATGGTCAAAGCAGACATGATGTCTGTGCTGCCTAAAATTGTTTGGCAGTACGATCAGCCTTATGCTGATTCCTCTGCGCTTCCGAGTTACTTTGTGGCGCAGGAAACCAGAAAACATGTGACAGTGGCGCTGAATGGGGATGGTGGGGATGAAAATTTCGGCGGTTATTTGCGTTACCTTTTTGATGCTTGGATGATTCGATGGGCCGGTATTTCTCCCCAATTCCTAAGAAAAATGTTGGCTTATTTAGCTCGCCAATTCCCGGAAAGATGGCTGGCCAAACGTCTCGGCAGGAGAATCCTAAATGGACTTCGTTATTTGCCTGAAGATCCCAAAAAAGTCAATTTATTTTTGGTTCAATATTTCAGCCAATCACAAAAGCATGGTTTATATACTGAGCATTTCAATCAAGAGACAGCCGGCAGGCTTTCGGAAGATTATCTCATGACTTTGTATCAAGAGGGAGGAGCCAATGATTCATTGGACCAAATTTTTCATGCGGATTTACACAGTTATCTTCCTGAAGATCTTCTTGTGAAGATGGATGTGGCCACAATGACACATTCTTTGGAAGGAAGATCGCCATTTTTAGATCATCGCGTTGTTGAATTGGCCTCCTCATTGCCGTCCCATTGGAAAGTCCACGGTTGTCAAACAAAATATATCCTCAAGAAAGCATTGGAAGGTTTTTTGCCCAAAAATATTCTTTATCGGAAAAAAATGGGTTTTGGAATACCATTGCAAAAATGGTTAAAGCATGATTATCATGACAAAATACGCAGTCTTCTGCTTTCCCAGCAGTGTTTGTCGCGAGGCTATTTTCATCGGGAAGGACTCACGCGCATGCTTGATGAGCACCATTCCGGCCACAGGGATCATGGTTACAGGATATGGGCGCTTTTAATGCTCGAGCTTTGGTTCAGGGTTTTTGTAGACAAAACACTCAGCCCGCAGGACAATTTTTAAAATACGCATGGCCAAATGATAAACTAAAAATGCCAGACTTACAATTTTTTTTCAAACAATTCAGACATTTTCTTTCGGATAAAAAACAGGTGTGGACTGTTTGTCTGCTCCTTGCAGCGGCTGTCATCCCGCGCATCCGGGCTTTGGACTGGGGCATGCCGCTTAAATACGCACATATTGATGAATCTGTCACCACATTCTATGCTTTGCGCGTATTGGCAGGAGATCCCAATCCCCAAGTGTTTTTTGACTATCCTGGGCTGTTTCTTTACTTATTGGCTTTTGTCTTTCGTCTGCTCATATGGATGAATCCATCATTCACCGTTTCCAATGCTTTAGAAGGTTATCTGCATGGCGATTCTGTTTTTTTTACCATGACAGGACGGATGCTGAATGTGGGTTTATCTGTCTTGACAGTGTTATTGCTCTATCGCATTGGACGTCGCTGGGGGAATCCCTTTGTCGGAATAACAGCTGCGGGTTTATTGGTTGTCAATCGTTTGCATGTGCTGCACAGTCATTATGCTATGGTGGATATTGCGGCAGTGCTGATATCTTTATTGGCCATAGAACGGATTCTGGAATTCTATGAAACCCGGCATATGCGATCAGGGATATGGGCCTCTTTTCTGATTGGTCTGGCCGCTGCCACAAAATATTATCCAGGGATTCTGGTTTTATTCCTTCTCCCGGCGCCTTTTCTCATTTCAACGCATAAGCCTTTCAAAACCGTCTGCTTAGTTGTTCTTTTCTGCACCGCTGGATTTGCGCTTGGCAGTCCCTATTCATTCTTATCATACCATATGTTTTTGGATCGTTTCATGCATCTATTTCCTAAGATATTTGGTATGCCTGGAGGCTCCAGCGGAGTCATACTGCTTCCTACTGTTCATCACTTATACAACAATGCAGGGATTTTGACGGGCTTGTTTGGGTTATTGGGGATTGCCTCATCATTTAAGGCAAACAGCGCCATATGGAAGTTGATGGGGGCCATGTTTCTTGTCCTGTTCCTTTTTTTCGGGATATGGAATATACAGCTTGAACATTATGCTTTATTGCTCTATCCCCTTTTATTCCTATTTGCGGCAAAAAGTCTGACATTCTTAAGCCGTTTTCATCACCTGCTGCCGGGGATGGCTTCTGTGTTGTTGATTTTTTCCTTCTTGCCGGCCACTTGCCGCCAGCTTACAATTATTTCCGAGGAAGACACACGTTTGACTGCTATCGCCTGGATTCGCCAAAACATTCCTGACAGCAGTCAAATTTTAAG
>JANQER010000247.1 GCA_028278255.1 Elusimicrobiota bacterium
GATAAGCTGGATTTTTGTAATTGCCCCATTTATGGGGCGCTTTTAATGCATTTATTTGCCTTAAAGAGCCCGATAAATCGGGCAACTACGCTTATCTAATCTAAACCGCATTGGGGCAAGCCCGCCCGGTCAGGTAAGCCGTGAAAAAACTTAATTATTACATAGAATATTTGGCATCAGTTTTGTTTTTAAGGGTGTTTTTGTGTTTGCCTTTGCATGGGGGGCGTGCATTGGGGCGGTTTTTGGGAAGGATGGCCGGACGTGTGTTGAAAAAACGCACGCAATTGGCGCAAAAAAATATGCGTTTGGCATTCCCCTCGGCATCTGATGAGCAGGTGCAAGTGTGGTCACAGCAATGCTGGGAGAGCCTGGGCATGGCTTTAAGCGAGTTTGCCAAGGCCTATGGCATGAGTGAAAAGGATTATTTTGACTGGGTGGATGTGCAGGGAACGGAACACCTTCAAAAAGCTTATGCCAAAAAAAAAGGCGTGATCCTTTTTACAGCGCATTACACAAATTGGGAATTGATTTTGCCTTATATGCCATTGACAGGCATGCCTTTGGCTGTGGTGGCCAGGCGGATGAAGAATCCTTTTGTGAATGATTTGGTGACGCGCATGCGGTCGCGGTTGAATGTGCAGGTGTTGATGCATAAGAATGCCGTGCGTGAGTCTATGAAGTGGCTGAAAAAGGGGAATGTGCTGGGGTTGTTGATTGATCAGCGGATCACTGACGGCGGCGTGTCAGTGCCGTTTTTGGGAAAAGCAGCGCACACCACAATTATGCCGGCTTTGCTGGCTTTGCGTATGAATGTGCCAGTGGTGCCGGTTTTTAGCTTGAGAGTGGGAAAGCAGATCCGGGTGCGGTTTTGTGAAGAGATGGATTTTTCAAAATATGAGGCCAATGAAGCTGATATGGTGAAAGCCACAAGAGATATGACGCAGAAAATGGAGGAATGGATTCAGGAGAATCCAGCTTATTGGCTGTGGATTCATGACAGGTGGAAATAAGTCCCCTTTGGGGACGAAATTGGAAATTAGAAATGGGAAATTAAAATAAATTGTCGTAGGGGCGGGGCTTGTCTCCGCCCGATTAGGAAAAATAAGACACAATTGTGTGAGCAAAGCGAACTTATTTTTTAAGGATTTTGTAGAACCTGTCCGCGAGGTCTTCGTTGAGACGGGTGAGAATCTCGTGCTGTTTTCTGGCTTTCTCTTTTTGCCCGGTTTTGAGGTATGCGTTGCCCAGATTGAAATGGACTGAGGCATTGAACGGATGCATGGCAGCGCCTTTTTCAAAGGTTTGGACAGCGTCTTCCCATTTTTTCATTTTGCCGTAAGTGGCGCCAAGATTGAGATGCGCTTCAAAGTTTTCAGGCTGGAGTTCTATGGTTTTTTTGTATTCAGTCATTGCCATATGGTATCTTTTGAGTTTGTAGTAGGTGCCTGCCAGTCCGAAATGGGCGCCAACAAGGTCCGGTTGTATTTGTACTGATTTTTTGAAAGAGGTGAGGGCGTCTTCGTAACGGCCCATTTTGGCATAGAGTGCGCCAATATTGGCCAAAGCTTCTGTGTGCTGCGGATTGATTTTGAGCGCTGCTTGATAAGAGGACATGGCGCTTTTGGGGCTTTTGAGATGAATATGTGTGATGCCAGAGAGGTGATGGGCTTCTGCATTTTGCGGGTCTGCTTCAATGGCTTTTTGAAATGATTCCAGAGATTTTTGGTATTGTTCTTGCCGATGGTGGCATATGCCTATGGATGTCCATGCTTCGGCGTATGCGGGATGTATTTTAACGGCTTTTTGGAAATGGTGCAGGGCGGTGTCATGGTCTTTGATGGCCAGGAAGGCTTCTCCTGTTGAAAAAGATTCCTTGGCTTCCATCGGGATTTGTTTTTTCTGGGCTTTGAGCGGCAAAGCCAAGAGAAGTAATAAAGTTATAATGTGAAAGTGTTTTTGTTTTGACATGGTTATGTGTTTGGTTTCCAATGGCGTGCCCCATGGACAATGCCTGTTATCCAGATGTCTTTCTTAACAATTCTATACATCAAACGGTAAGAGCCATATATAATTTCCCGGCATGCTTTATTTTCTATTTCTGGTATGACACGGCCTGCCATTGGGAAATTTTTTAAATGATTCGCTGCTTCTAATAGTCTCAATACAAAAAGCGATGCCTGATCAGCTGAATCTCTCGCAATATAATCCGCGATAGATTCAATGTCTTCCAAAGCAGAAGGAGCCCATATTATTTTACCCACTTTTTGAGCCTTTTTACAGCTTTCCCATGGGAAATTCCCTTGTTTTCTAAAATCTCGTGTTCTCCATGCCGGAATTTTGCACCCACATATAAGGCATGGATAATATCATCAAAAGTCGCATTTCCCGGTAATGTGTCTATTACATGCTTGGCAATTTCCTTTGTGGTCATGGATGAGTCCTTTAAGTGTTTTTGTCGAATTTCTATGTATTTATATTGTAATCAATTTGTGTTATATTTTCAATTATGATTATGTGATTATGTGATTGTGTGATGAACGGGGTATATTTTGAAGAATAAATTTGAGAAACGTACAGCCATGGTCTGCCGGCGGGTGAAGGGGTTGAGCGGGGCCAATGCCGTTATTTTAGAGAATACCAGGCGTTTGGTGTCTTTGGGATGGTCCGTGGATGTGTATGGGGCTTTTTTGGACCAAGAGCGCATTAGGGAGGCAGGCGGCCATCCTGTTCAATTGTGGGCTTGGCCTTGGGGAAGCTGGGCCAAGCGTTTTTCTTTTGCCAAGAATTTTGCCTGGCAGATATCAAAAAAGGATTATGCGGTTGTGCATGGGCATGGAGATGTGTTTTGCCAGGATGTGCTGAGTTTGCACAATTGCGTGCATGCCGCGCATGAGGCTGTGCATGGCCGGGATTTGCCGGCAGACAATGCTGTGGGCCGGCTGCATGCCAGGCAATTGAAAGAGCAGAGATTTCAGGCCTTGCTGGCCAATTCCAATCTCATGGCTGAGGATGTGGTGAGACGGTTTGGCGTGGCCAAGGACAAGGTGGTGGTTGTTTATCCCGGACATGATCCGCGCCGTTTTTGCACGCAGGATAAGGACAGTTTTCGCCAAAATATGCGCGTGCGTTTGGGCGTGAATCAAGAGGAGGTTCTGGCAGGGTTGATTACCTCAGGTGATTTTGTGAAGCGCGGGGTCAGGGTGTTTGTGGAGTCCGTGGGAAAGTTGGAAGCGGCTTTGAAGAAGCGGCTGCGGGTGTTGGTGGTGGGCAAGGAAAACAAGTTGTCTTTGTACCGGTCCTTGGTGCAGTCTGTTGGAATGGGGGGTCGTTTTGTTTTTAAGGAACCCATTCAAGAAGTAGAGCGCTTGTTTCATGCACTGGATATTTATGTGCATCCAGCGGCTTTTGAGGAGTTTGGTTTGAGCGTGCAGGAAGCCATGGCGTGCGGGGTGCCGGTGTTGAGCACGCGGCAAGTGGGCGCCACAGAGTTGATGCCGCCAGAATATCAAGAGCACCTTTTTGACAAAGGACAAGCTGATGCCTTGTCTGCCAAGCTGAAGCAGTTGATTGAGAATGTGCCTTTGCGTGAGCGGCTGGGTGTTTTGGGCGCTGAATGTGTGCGGGAAAACACATGGGACATGCATTTTAAGAAAACCATGAAATGTTATGAAAAAATAGTCATGGCAAAGGGCAAAGGGCATAGAGCATAGAGCAATGGACAATCAAAAATCAAAAATCAAAAATCAAAAATTTACTTATTACCGTCCGGTGATACAGCGGGTGCTGTTGGGGCTGCTGGCTTTTTGTTTGCCCTTGTCTATTGCAGCTTCTAATGTGGCGTGGGGGTTGTGCGCATTGTTTTTTTTGGTGTGTTTGTTGGTGGATCCTTCTTCACGACGTTATCGTTGGACCGGGCTTGAGATGGTTTGGCTGGTTTATTTCAGCGTGACAGTTTTAACATCGCTTTTGTCGTCAGATCCCGGTTTGAGCGTGAAAAAGCTGAAAGCAGAGTGTTTGGTGATTATTTTTGTGCTGGCTTCTCAGTGGCAGTCGCGTGAAGATGTAGAACGGAATGTCAGAGTGTTTTTGTTTTCTATTGTGGCTGCTGCTTTGGCGGGGATTTGTCAGGGACTGTTTGGCCTGAGTTTGAATTCAGCAGAAGAGACTCTGTCTGTGCCTCAATGGGCTGGTTTTTTGCCTGAATGCGTTTTAAACACCTTGGCTTCGTGGAATGGCCGGGCCATTGGGTTTTTTAATCATCCTTTGACTTATGCTGAGGTACTGATTCTTGGACTGCCGATTTTGTTGGCAGGTATTTTGTCCTATGGCGGTCGGTTGAGACTATGCTGGGGAATAGGTGCTTTGCTGGTTTTGGGGGGGATCATCGCCAGTCAGACGCGCGGGGTTTGGTTGTCTGTGATGGGGATGCTGGTGATTTGGACATTCTGCAAAAGGCAAAAGAGCCTGATCATGGTTTTTGGAGGCGTGGTGTTGTTGGGTTTATTGGCTTTGGCTGTGAGCCCTTCTTTGCAAAATCGGTTTTCAAGTATTTATGATGTGAAGTCTGATAATTCCAATATGATTCGTTTGGGTTTGTGGGATAAGTCCGTGAAGATGATAAAAGAGAAGCCTGTGCTGGGGGTGGGGATCGGGCATATTCATATCCCGGGCAAGGATTTGAAATGGAAAGGCGATCCGCGGAATTTGGATTGGACAGAAGTGCATAATATTTTTTTACAGATGGCGGTTGAGCGGGGATTTGTGGGGCTTTTGGCTTTTTTGGCCCTGCTCTTTGTGATGGGCAGGATTTTTTGGCAGGCCGGTCAGAAAGGTGGTTGGGCGGAAGGTTTGTTTTTTGGGTTTGTGGGTCTGGTGTTGGCTGGTTTCACAGAGTCGTGGACACATGATTCTGAAGTGATGATGTCCCTGTTTTTCCTCCTGGGATGTGCAAGTTCGTTAAACAAAAGATTATCTGAATGAAATTGGCTTTCTTCGGGTGCGAAATTGGTTGTTGTTATTAATTTCGGTGGTGAAACCACCCCATTTCGTCCGCCATGCCTTCTTGGCGGACCAATTTCGCGAGCAACGCGAGCCAATTTCTATCATATATCATCATATCTTAACCGCATTATTTGCTGCGCTGGAGAAGAGATGGAAGGTTTCTTTGAGGTGGGGCCAGTTAATGGGTTTTCCCATGAGCATACAGCCGTTTCCGAACACTGTTCGATTGACATTCCCTAAATCATTTTTTCCCATAATCAGGACAATTGGCGTCTCAGGCATAAGGGATTTTATGCCTTGCAGCAGAGTGAGGTTGTTTCGGCCAGGCATGCCGAATTCCTGGACAACCATGCAGGGCCTTTTTTTGAATATGACGTCCAAGGTTTCTTCAGGATTGGTGAGTGTGATGAGGTTGTACTCATTGTCCCGGAGATGGTTTTTGGCCCCTTCGCAGATTTTGGGGTCGCTGTTCACAAAGACAATATCATTTTTCATAAGCACTCTTGTTTTTTTCCGCAGAGCTTACAGGGCTTAACCCCAATGCGGTTTAGATAAGCTTGGTTTTTGTAGCTGCCCCATTTATGGGGCGCTTTTTATGGGTTTTTGCTTTAAAGAGCCCGATAAATCGGGCAGCTACATCCTTATCTAAACTGCATTGGGGTTAACTTTTTTGCGGTTCCCTGTGGTTTTTTTTGTCATCAAAAATCGCAAATCAAAAATCAAAAATCCATTCACGCGCTTGGGACGTTTCTGATTGTTGAATAGAGATACGCCACATTGCGGAGATATTTCCAATCAATGGGTTTGAGTATATAATCACAAGCCCCCATTTTTGAGGCTTGAATGGCATTGTCAGAGTTCATGTAACCAGACACCATGACCACAGGGGTGTCCGGGGTGTTCACTTTGATCTCTTTGAGCAGGTCAAGCCCGTTTTTGCCCGGGAGTCGGATGTCCAGAAAAACCATTAAGGGATCTTTTTCTTTCACTGCGTTCACAACGTATTCTCCGTCATGCAGCGTGGTAACGTCGAATTTGTCTTTGACCAGCATGCGCGAGGCCACTTGACGGATGGGCTCTTCATCATCGACAAATATGATTTCGTTTTTCATTGTTTTGTCCTCTCTTTTTTGGGGCGGGCGACCAGCTGTTAAAGACCGAGGCCGCCTCCTGCGTCTATTGGGCCGGGTCTGTCGGCCCGTACAGATGTCCTATTCAAAGGTTTTGTTTCCTTTTGTTTCTTTTAAGAATGAGCACAGATAAGCCAGATTGCGCAGATGGTTCCAGTCCAATGGTTTGGTGAGGTAATCACATGCGCCCAAATCCAGGCTCATTTGTTTTTGGTTCGGGCTGTTTAAGCCGGTGACCATGGCCACAGGGGTTTCCGGTGAGCTGGCCTTTATTTCTTTCAGTATATCAAAGCCGCTGTGCCCTGGGATGTTGATGTCCACAAGGACCAGACAGGGGTCTCTTTCCTGAACAACCTCACAAGCGGATTGTCCGTTCAAGAGCATTTTGACCTGGAAGTTGTCTTCATTGAGTTTGTGTTTCACCACCCGACAGATGATTTCTTCATCATCAACCACCAGGATTTCGTATTTTGGAAGCGCGCTTGAGTTCATTTTACCTCCATTCGTTGTACATTTTGTCCCATGGGCTTGTTTTGGGCGTGTGATATGTTTTGTCATTGGTTTTGCTGCCAAGCCGCCATGACATGGAAATGCGCTGCGTGGTGCCCAAAGTGCCAAAAGGGACAAAAGAGTAGTTTATATTGAAATTCTTCAATTGAAACCCGAGGCCGGTAGTCACCGAGCAGCGCAGTGCGCTGCTCGGCGGGCAGCGTCGGCGGCGAGGCGAACAACAGCGCCAGC
>JANQER010000261.1 GCA_028278255.1 Elusimicrobiota bacterium
AACTGGAGATTGACTGTTATTATAACAGTCAATCTCCAGTTGTTATTCATATTCAAGACATTCATCAAAATTATGAGGCACAAAAAAATATTGGAAAAGCCGTTCAATCATTGATTAATAATGGGGGAATTGGTTTGTTGGCTTTGGAAGGTGCTTTTGAACCCATTGATCTTGCTGGTTATCGACATTTTCCTGATCAAGAGACTATACGCAGGGTGTCTGACTATCTGTTAAGGAAAAATAAAATATCAGGACCTATTCATACAGCTTTTACCAGTCAAAAGGATATCCCTGTTGTGGTGGGTGTTGATGATATACAGCACTATAAAGCGAATGTGGCAGCATACGTGGAATCACATAAGAAAATATCAGGTGTTCATGCACAGTTGTCAGAATTGAAAAAGGATTTGGAAAAGGAGAAGTCCATTGCATTTGGTCGAGAATTAAGAGCATTTGATGGCCAGGTTCAGGCTTATCATGATAAGACAATCAGATTGAGTGACTATATTAAGCATTTGGCAAATACCCATGCCACGCTCAAGCCTGAAGTGGAAAAATTTATTCAATCATTGGACATGGAAAACGGTTTTGATTTTGAACAAGTTGAAAGTGAAAGAAAAAAATTGGTGGAGCAACTTGTTCGTCAACTGTCAAAAGAACAAACCAATGAGCTTTTGAATCAAAGTCTGGCATATCGCATGGGGCAGGTGCGGTATGCGCATTTTTATCAATACTTGCAGGAATTATGCGCCAGGAGCCATATCAGCTTAAATCAATACCCATCAATGAATCAATATATTCATTACGTATTGATTTCTGACAAAATTGATGCTGAAAAACTTTTTCAAGACATCAGAGAAATGGAAAAGAGTGGTTATGCTTTACTGGCCAAAACAAAAAAAGAAAAACAACTGGTGACTCAATCCAGACAGCTTTGTTTTGCACAAAAACTGGTTGATTTTTCTTTGACACCTGAAGAATGGGAAGAATATCAAGAAACAGTACATAGCGTACAGTCTGTGGCCCATAATTTACCAATCACTGACCACCAAACACCAGACACTGCCTTGAATTTAAGTTCTTTTGAGCGATTCTACAAACAAGCACATGCACGTGATCAAGCTATTTCACGGAATTTAATAAAAGAAGTCAATAAGCATGATTCACAAGTGTCTATCCTTGTGACTGGCGGGTTTCATTCCCCTGGCATTACCAAGAGGCTTCAAAAGCAAGGGTATACCATTATTTCTTTTGTGCCAAAGATTGAGAAAATTGACACAGCCAAAGGCACTTCTTACCTCAGTGTGTTTACGCAAGAAAAAACACCTCTTGAGAAGCTGTTTCATGGTCAAAAACTGTTTGTCCCGACACACCCTTTGCCGCGATATGCCGCATTTTTTCAGAACCTTCATATTACAGTTCAACAGCTATGGATTGGAAATGGAAAATTATCTCCCAGAATAAAAAAAGCTTTAAGAGAAATAATTCCGAATATTAATGAGTTTAAACAAATAATTGTGCAGGAGAAAGGTGATTTTATTTTAATGGCAAGAGATGGTTCTCGGTTCCTTGTGAAAGATAAAAATGGAAAGCATTATTTTGATCCTGTTGAGCTTTCACCTAACCCATATGTCCCAATGCGCATTAGAGTCAAAGCAGTTTTTAAAGAAGCATATGAAATACTGACCAGTTGGCCCAGTATAAAAAAGATTTACGAATTTATTGTCCAAGGACATCAAAAACAAAACACATCTGCATTAAAGATACTGGTTCGGTCTTTAGGATACCAGCGTATTTTGCAAATGACATTTCTAGGGGTTGGTCTTGGGCTTATGTTGGCCTTTTCATTTCAAACATGGGAAGCTTTTCTTGTTCTTCCTGTGATGATGGGGTTTTTGTTCTACTTTTTTGGGCATCTTATACAAATCCAGCTTTTTCAAGCTCAAGAGGCTGCTGGTATAAAAGATAAAAACGCTGTTTTTAGAAGCCCAGTGAAAGCCATCGTTGGTGCTTCTATATCATTTGAAGCAAAAGTGTCTGGAACAGCTGTAGGGGTTTTGAAGATTAATTCTGATATTGAAGAAAATTCAGATGCGCTATGGGAATCCAAAGACAATGAAATTGTGGCAGCAGCGTTTTATCCGGTAAAAAAAGAAGGGTTTGCCAGTCCGGCTGGGATTGTGACTGCCACGGATACGGGCAATCAGTGCCATGCTGAGGTGCAGGCCAGGTTTTGGAAAATACCACATGTGGTTGTGGAAAATCTTGATGACATCAGCCAGTTTAATGGCCAATGGGTTTATATGAAAGCAGAGAAGAATCAAACAGAGTTCAGACTTGCCACTCAAGAGGAGATAGAGAATTATCAGGATTACAGACAAAAACCGCCAAAACCAGAACTGGGGCATGTGGATCATAATATGAAGGCCAAATTTTTGCCTTTTGAACAGTGTCATGATCCAGCACAGGTCAGCCATAAGTTTGCCAGTCTTCATCAACTGGATGAATTAGGGGTCAGCGTGGTCAAGTCAGGCGGTGTTATTCCCTATGCGGTTTATCTGAAAGCTCTAGAATCTCATCCAGGGCTAAAAGATGAAATCCAGGCTGTCATTGATGGCATAAGCAAAAAAGACAGTCGCCAGTCGATTGAAAAAAAATTAGAGCAAGCCAAAAAACTAATTCAAGGCATGGAAATACCTTCGGAGATTTGGGGCGAAATTGAACCACATGTGCAAGATGGTATGTTTGTGCGCACAGGGACCAATGCAGAAGATTTGCCTGATTATCCTGGGTTTGGCGCTGGCAGGTATTCCACCTATGCCAATGTGAAAAAGCAAGATATTCAAGAAGCCATTAAGAAATGCTGGGCTTCTGTTTGGAATATCGAAGCATATGTGGAGCGGGAGAAGTTGGGTGTTGATCATTCGGCTGTTTGTCCTGCTGTGCAACTGGCACCAGCTGTGCCAGCTGCCTATTCTTTTGTGATGCACACAGCAGATCCTATTGAAAATAACACAGATGTGGTGGAAATAGAAATTGCACAAGGTTTTGGGGAAAAACTTGTGGGTGA
>JANQER010000269.1 GCA_028278255.1 Elusimicrobiota bacterium
TCTTGCCGGGAGGCGTCACAGGCCACCACCCCTGCGGCCCAAACCTTTTGAGCAGCCGCTGATAGATCCAGGAGACGGAGGAATTGATGAAATAAGGAAGAACCTGATGCGTGCGGGATCGTTTGTCTTGAGTCATAATGCGCCTTTTTTATCAAATATCAAATCTTACAAATTTAACAAAACATGCGCAAAAGCCTGACATTTTTATTTTTGAGCACGACACATTTTATATATAATGATCGTCAATACATGACAGGACAGGCTTGGAGTGTGTCCAACATAAGCTTTTCGGCTGCAAATTCGGCTGCTGGCCTGCATCTTTGCCAAAAAATTCTTACATCCGCCATGTCTTCTTGGCGGATGCTCGAATTTTTTGGCTTCGCTTCGGCTCAGCATCCGAATTTTCGCGACGAAGTCTTATGTTGGACACACTCCTTGAGAAAAAATCAATGGAAAAAGTGGTTGGGTTTTTTGCACAACGGCATTTGTTGACGAATTTCATGGCAATGGCTGTGATTTTGGGCGGTATTTTTGCGTGGCAAAATACCAGCAAAGAAGAGATGCCGGATATTACTTTTAACCGCATCCGGATTTTTGTGTCTTATCCGGGCGCGCCTGCAGGGGATGTGGAATATCTGGTGACCAAACCCTTGGAAGAAGCTTTGCAAGGCGTGGATGGGGTTTACCGGCTGACCAGCACGTCCAGTGTGGGGCAATCCAATGTGTCAGTGGAATTGGAATCCGACTATGAGAATATAGATGAAGCTGTGACTGAAATTCGCAACACTGTGCTGGATGTGCGTTTACCGGAAGATGTGATTGATGAGCCGCGCGTGCGTGTTTTTAAAACGTCCAAAAAAGCCATCCTCGATATTGCTTTGTATCACAAAGACGTGCATTTGCTTGACACTGACACACGCCGCAAATTGCAGTTGTTTGCTTTTGCCCTGGAAAACCAGTTGTTGAATCTGCCTGAAATCAACAGCATTAACCGCCGCGGGTATTTGCGGGAAGAAATTCAAATCAAAACCGATCCCCGGAAACTCCTTCAATATGATCTTCCCTTTAACACAGTGATGGGCCAGATCAAAAGCAACCATATCCGCCAGCCCGCCGGTACCATTGAGAATCCCAAAGAGCCCAAAGTCACACTGTTGTCTGAATTGAACTCACCTGCGGCTTTGAATGACTTGATTGTTCAGGGCGGCTTTGAAGGTCAAGTGGTGCGGTTAAAACAAGTGGCCCAAGTGCGGAATGCCTATGAAAAAAACACTTCCGTGCGAAAAGTGAACGGCCATGAGGCTGTGATGTTGAATGTGGTGAAGAACAGTTCTTCCGGTATTTTGGAAGCGTTGGAAGCTGTCAAACGCACTGTCAAGAGTTTTCAAAAAAACAATTTAACCGGCACGCCCATTGCGCTGGCTGTTTTGGATGATGAGTCCATTGATTTGCGGAACCGGCTGTCTTTGATTGCGTGGAATGGCAGCATTGGGTTTGTGCTGATTGTTTTGACCTTGTTTTTCTTTTTAAACAAACGATCAGGCGTTTGGGTGGCTGTGGGGCTTCCTTTTACTTTTTGTTTTGCCATGGTCTGTTCCTGGCTGCTGGGATACACCATTAACGGGGTGACTTTGTCTGCTGTGATTATTGTGATGGGCATGATTGTGGATGACGCCATTGTGGTGGCTGAAAACATCACGCGCTTGTCTCATCAAGGCATGAAGCAGGCAGAGGCTGTGGTCAAAGGCACTGTGTATGTGATGCTGCCCATTATAGCCAGTATTGCCACCACTTGCATTGCCTTTGTGCCGCTCTTCTTCTTCACAGGTCATTTTGGCCGTTTTGTGGAGCATATTCCCCCTGTGATTTTTTTGATGCTGGGTGCCAGTCTGGTGGAATCGCTGATTGTTTTGCCCGGGCATATGGATTTGCCTGTTGGGCAAAGGGCAAAGAGCAAAGAGCAAAGGGTCATAGATAGGGAAAGGCCGGAAAGTCATAAAGAGAATGGGCATGTGCATTGGTTTGAAAAGGTGGAAAAAAAATACGGGCATGGCCTTGAGACTGTTTTGCACTATAAATGGGCAGTGATTGCGGGATTTGTGGTGTTGTTTGTTTTGTCATGGTTTTTGGCCGTTAAAAAATTTAAATTTGTGATGTTTCCGCGTGAAGAAACGCGGGACATTGTTTTGTCAGGCACAGTGGCGCCCGGGTCCACACGTTATCACACCGCAGAGATGACACAGACAATTGATGCCCTGCTTCAGCCTTATGTGGGCAAGGAAGTGGTGGGTTTTCGAACGTCTATTGCCAGAAGCCGGCGGGGCGGGGCTGTGCACGAAAACCGGTTTCGGATGATCATTGAGATTGTGCCAAAAGAAGAGCGCAAAAAATCAGCGGATCAATTGGTGAAGGAGTTCAAAGAGAAGATTGAGCCATTGCCTGGTTTTGAAAAGCTGGATTTCCGCAAAAGCCGGTGGGGCCATGCTTCGGGCAGTCCGATTGAACTTTTGGTTCAGCAAAACAATGATGACATCAGGGAAAGAATCGTAGAGAAGCTGACAGAGGAAATGCAGGCTTATGCGCCTTTGGAAAACGTGGAAGTGGATGAACCCATGCGTGTGCCTGAATATAAGATTTCCATCAACCGGGAAAAAATCAAGCGGTTGTCTATTCAGCCGCGGGATATTGCCTCCACTTTCCGGGCGGCTTTGGAAGGCAC
>JANQER010000279.1 GCA_028278255.1 Elusimicrobiota bacterium
ATTTTCAATGGCTCCATAGTTGTCAGAACGCAAAGCCCCAATGATCTTGATATTGTCGCACAATTTGTGTTCATCCTGAATATAAGCGGAATAAACATTGGCGCTGAACGGGCCTTCCATGAAATCATAGGGAGCGCTTTCATGTCCTGGGCCATTGGGATTGTTGTAATATTCCTTTCCTTCATTAAACGCATTGTTTTCAAAATACAGTCCCGCGATTAATTGGTTTTGTTCATTGAGCCTGGCGTGCAGCTGGGTTTCCAGACCAAAAGTGTCAATTTCAATGCGGTTAAAAAGCGCGTACCCGTACGGAATGGCAGGCGAAGGCGGGTACAGCGGATAGCGTTGTTTATACAAATGTCTTTGATAATTGGTGAGCATAATGGCTTTTAAGCGGTCGGAAAATGAATGCTCATACGTTAAACTGATGTATTTTTTGGGGTCCCGCCGCCATCCATTCTCGTGTTCTTTCAAAAGGCCATTGTATTCTGAAAATGAGTAGTAATCTTTTTCATCTGCCAGTCTTGTTTCTATTGTGAGGTTATAGCTGACGAGCTTTGCAAAAAATTCAGTAAAATAATCTTCCTTGTTTTGGGTGGTGCCTCTGTTGCCCCATTGCCAGTCATTCACAAAACGGTCATAAAGAGAATCATTGAGCGTGAAGATAGATCCTTCGCGTTTTAAGTGGTTGAGTTGGGTGTAGAGGGATGTATTTTTGTTGAATTTTTTGCTGTATTCTGCGCCGATTTGCCGTCTGTTTCTGTCCCCATTTCCAAAACCATAAGAGGCATAGGTCCGGATTTTGTCTTTGTCTTGGCCGGATTTGGTGATGATATTGACAATGCCAAAAATGGCATTGTTGCCCCAGAGCACAGAGCCCGGCCCTCTGACAATTTCGATTTGTTTGATGTATTCCAGTCCGTACGCTTCACTGAGAAAAGCGCGGGATTCAAAAAGATATGTGCGCATGGGAATGCCGTTAATCAGGAAGAGTATGGTGCCGGCACCGCTCATGAGAACATCTCTTTTGCTGCCAAAGTTTTTTTCATGGAATCCTGTGACTGAAGCCACTATCTCGGGAATGGTGCGAAATCCCATTTTTTTGATTTGTTCATATGTCAGTGTGGTGACCAGTCCGGGTGCATCAGTGACTTTTTCTTCATAACGGGAAATGGAAGAGACAAAGAGGGGCATGTCAGTGAAGAACTTTTCTTCGATTTTTGAAAAAGCATCAATGTCCATCTGATGATCATCTGCCGGAAGAGGCACTGTCAGCGCCATCAGAAAAGAAACAATAAGCCAATGTCTTTTAGTTGGTGATATCATGGACGTTATCACTCCTCATTATTTATTAATTTTGTCAATATTATATTAATAATACGGTCGGTGTAAAAGGGGTTATATGATTTAACCCAATGCGGTTTAGATAATCCGGTTTAATCAGAGAAATTGACAGAATGGCAGCCGGGGACAAGCATGGTGGATTCGTTGTAGAGAGAAGGGTCTCCTTTGAGGGTTTCGTAATCAGACATTAAATCACTGATTTGTTGTTTGGCTGTTTCTATTTGGGTGGGGTCAAATATCATGAGAGGACAGTAACTCAGAGGACGGACCCCGCCTAAAAATATCATAATTTCCGTGCGGCCCACTTGTGCGGACGGGCCCACGCCTGCCAGCCCAATGGGGTCTCCGGCTCGAATGGTTTGTCCTTCTGTGACTTGGGGGTTTAGGATGTGATCATATTCCACTATCCAGGAAGTGTCTGCGTTGAATTGGGTGTGAATTTCATAATCTCCGGGACTGGCCTGGTAATTGACATGTGTGACAATGGCATCTGCCACACAGGTGACCACTGTGTATGTGGTGACATAGTATTCGAAAGCGGGGAAAGTGCGGCCGCTTTCTGTGTAACCAAATTCAATGAAGGGTCTTCTGTCAATGGGATTCAGTACCAGGTTCCCGGCCAAACCCGTGTCCGCATCATACCGATCAATCACCACCCCTAAGTTTTTTATCACTGGTGAACTCACAGTCACTGTGATGGTGCCATTGGTTTGAGACAAGTCTTGGCCGTCATTTGCACGATCAACGGCTGTGAGGACAGGGGTTTCCGGCGTAAAACTTCTGTAGGTGAATGTGGCTTGCGATTGATTTTGGTATATGGTGACGCTGTCTATGGTGGGCGTGCCATTCAAACAAGCCCCGTTGCCTTCATAGAATTGGCCTGCACTGTTGTTGTCGCTTAAATCAATGACGCTTGAGAGTTCTAAGGTTTGAACTGTGTCAGCGCTGTCCTCTGCCTGAAGAGTGTATTCCGTGCAGTCGCCTATGTAAATGTTCTGAGATCCTGTGAGTGTCAGTCTGTTGGCCGGCTCTTGGGAAATAGTGACTTCTAGACTTCCATTGCTTTGTGATAGGTCCTGGCCGTTGTTGGTGCGGTCAATGGCTGAGAGCGTGACGGATTCAGGTGTGTTGTTTCTGTAAAAGAGCGTGGTTTGACTGGTGTTGACCGTGAGCGCCGCTGATTCAGCCGCATTGGTTTGACTGGCGCAATCTGCGCTGCTGAGATAAAAGGAGCCGCTGCCAGCGCCGTCATTGAGGTCCACCATTGTGTTGTAGGCCACATTGCAGCGCGTGTTATCGGCATCATGGGATTGCAAATAAAGTGTGAGGCAGTGGTTTGTTTGGACGCTGTTGCCGCCAAGGAGCGCTAAATGGTGCGGCGCCGGGTTTGGGCCGGGTTCCGGATCTGCTTCCTCTTCTTCTTCAGCTTGTTCTTGCTCTGTTTGTTGATTGATTTGGTTAAGTTGTTGTTTTTTGTTTTCGCGTTGAATGGGTTTGGCGCTTTCAACTGATGCGGCCCTTCCTAGTCCCCAGTGGAATCCGGCTTGTGCCCGGGGAATTGAGGTCAGGCATAAAATAACGGTTGTTATGAACAAGATGAGATTGTTTTTGGTGATCACCATACCCACCCGATGCGAATGGTGGGGGTCATGACGAATTGCAAGGAATCTTCTTTTTCTTTTGAGCCAATAGTTTTAAGGGACATATAATAAGGGCCGGTGTCCACGGCCACGGACAGGCTTTTTTTGATTTTGAAATCCAATCCCACAAAAAAGCCGGCTGCATACCCTTTGGCTTTTCGAGAGGTTGATTTTTGTTTGGAGGAGATATAAGCGGTTTCAGCGCCCCAATAAGGCTGGGCTATTTTATCAGTGAGTTTATGGCGTGCCCACCTGAAATTGTAAACATCCGTACGGATAAGGCCCAAAGAGTCCTCCTGATGGGCAGTCATGTAGCCTGCCTGCAAAAGGGTGTTGGGAGTCAAACGGTATTGAATTTGGCCCCCATTGGTGGACAATCCTATGCCTATTTTGGATAAAGAAGCATTGGAAGCCTCAGCTGAGGGGCTGACAAATAACAGGAGAAATAAAGCAATCATTTGGATGTTTTTCATGGTCATTCGCCTCTTGAGTCTGTTAGAAGATTTATCGGCCGGAGGCAATGATCTCTGAGGGGAAACAGGCCTGGAATTCATTTATTGATATATTGTTGATTTTTTCCCGACGGGAGGGACAAACTGTTGATTATTTCTGCGGGGATGTTCGTTCGCTTGGTCGGGCCAAAAAAGCTGGTAAAAATCCATTCCGGAGTGATGGGGGCTGGCTTCTATAGATCCCAGATGACTATAAGATGTTTTCAGCAATTGACTGTCAGGCAGGAGTTTCCAGCCGTTGCTTGAAGGCCGGCGTTCAAGAAGGAATCTGCGTCTTAGGCGGTCATCAATCACAATATAGTCAGGCTGATATCTTTTTATATTCTCCCAAGGCCGCTTAATCCCTGAATAGAAATAATCAGCCACAAGACCATATGAATCACGAAAATTCTGTCCGTAATTCAGCCAAAGGAGCGGGGGCGCTAAAATTTTTGCGTCTGATTCTTTAACTATGTTTCTTGGTTTTTTTAAATAGGCATGAATAGAAGGCGTTTGAGATGATATCGTGATGACATGGTAAAAAGAAGATGTTAAATCAAAGCCAAGACAAAGAGCAAGAAAAAGAAATGTCAAAACCGCTGATAAAAGCGTTTTTTCATTTCTTAATTTTTGTTTTGTCTTTTTAGAAAGAATGATAAAGACAAGAAAGGCCGAAAACAACAGAAGAATCAATATCCCATGGATGGAAAATATGTTCTGAAAAAGTGTTTTGTGATATTGCGCAATCACTCCGGGAGCCCGGCAGTATAGAGAAAAGATGACAAAAAGGCCGAGTGAGAAAAGAAATAGGATAAACTTGCTGCCTCGCCCTTTTAGAAAGCAAATAAACACGGAGAGCATAAAAAAAGCCATAAGACTGTGAAACAATAAAAACATAACAGCGAGCAAAAGAATAAAAACAGCCGCATAAATCATTTTTTGAATGAAGCGAGCATGAAAAAAGTCTTCTGTTAAAAGTTCGGAATTTGTCATGATTTTGTAAGTGTCCGCAAGACAAAAACAGGTTAAAGGGATTGTGAAGAGACTGACGGGCAGATTGTATAGGAATTCTCTCCTGAAATGTCCATACCCTATCAGGATGAAAAAAAAGAGGGGAAAAAAAAGAAACAATGTCATCCATTTGTTCTTTTGGGCGGAACAAACACACCAAAAAAAAGACAAGCAAAAAACATAGAATGAGGAAAGCCCTGCCAAAGGCCAGAAAGCGGGGTGTTGAAAGGCTTTGTCTATATAATAGCTTTCCGGCCTGATCA
>JANQER010000282.1 GCA_028278255.1 Elusimicrobiota bacterium
CTAAAATCATGGCTCTGAAAGGATTGTCTGACAGGGGGTCTGGTTCAAGTTCTCATCTGATGAATGCTATTTATTATGCAGCCAATAACGGGGCGGATGTGATCAGCAACAGCTGGGGAGACGGTGGATATTCACAAGCCATGGAAGAGGCTGTCGATTATGCGCATGACTTAGGTGTGTTGGTTGTTTCGTCTGCCGGAAACGGGAACACAGATCTGGCGCATTATCCGTCTTTTTATGAGAATAGCATGGCAATAGCCGCCTATGATCATAATGACAGTCGGGCCTCGTTTTCAAATTATGGGCCTGCAATTGATGTGGCTGCGCCTGGGGTAAATACTCTTTCTTTGCGCTCTTCCGGAACAGCGATGGGACGGCCATTGAATGAAGAGTATACGCGTGCCAGCGGGACAAGCATGGCCGCGCCGCATGTGTCTGGTTTGGCTGCTTTGATTTTTTCAAAACATCCTGAATTTACAAGCAGCCAGGTCAGAACTCTTTTAAGAAATACCGCAGACGATATAGATGCGCCTGGTTTTGATATTTATTCCGGATACGGGCGGATTAATGCTCAGCGCGCTGTCTCAGCGGACTCAGTGCCGCAGGTGGTGATTTCATCTCCTTCAGCCGGGGCGTTGATAAAAGAATTGACATCCGTTTACGGGACAGCGGCAGGAGATTCTTTTGATCATTATCTGTTGGAATACGGAGAAGGTGAGGCCCCGCTGTCCTGGAATTTGATTCAGCAGGGCTTTTCTCCTGTTGTTAATGGGGAACTGGGTGTTTTTGATCCGGTTCCATTGTCGGATGGGGTTTATTCGCTTAAGCTGACTGTCGTGGAGGAGGGGGGGGATTCTTTTGTTGATCAAAAAAGCATTACTGTTAATTTTTTTTCCATTTCAATGCCTGCGCCATCCCCCTATCATTCAGCGGCAACTGTTTATAAGCCGGGTGAATCTGTTTCTGTCTTCGGTGAAGCAGCCCATCCGCATTTTCAGAGTTTTTCAGTTGAATGGGCGCAAGGAATAGATCCGGAAGCAGGTTGGCGTGCAGATTACATTGCTTTGACCGGCGGCGGATCAATGCCTGTGGACAGCGGGCTTTTGGCTGTATGGGATACAGGTTTTGTGACACAAGCGGATTATTATACGCTGAGATTGACAGTTGATCTAGGCGCGTCCTCTTGTACAAAAACCACTTTGGTCTACTTGGAGCCTGATTTGCTGAGTAATGAATGGCCTCAGGTCACAGAAGCCTATCCTTTACCGTTTTATGGCGTATTGCCTATACAGGATGCGGCAGGGAATATTCAGCTGGGCGGTCTGTTCAGATTGGGGCAGGATATGTCGCATTTTTACCGTTTTTCCGTTGATGGAACGCGTGATGTTTTTCCTGTTCATGGATATCCATCGCGGCAGATTGGTGTTGGCGATTTAGATGGTCATCCAGGTGATGAGATGGTTGTGCCAAGCGGACAGCGGTGGTTTCATGTGTTATATGGAAATGGAACAGAGAAAAAGGTGAATGATCCTAATGACGCTTTTTATACATATTCATCAGTTCAGATCACGGATTTGGAAGGGGATAATGAAAAGGACTTTTTGGTTTGGAGCCAGCCTCCTTCTGTTTATCAGTTGAATGTTCATGCGTACAATGAGTCAGGAGAAAAAGGAGGATATTTCCCATTGGTGTTGGATGATTTGGCAGCTCTTCGTTTTTATGGGATCAATCCTGTGATGGCTGTTGATCTGGATCATGACAGCAAAAAGGAGATTGTGGCTTTGGAGGGCGTGTTTTCTTCCACCATTTCTGTGCGGATTTTTGAACATGACGGAGCGCCGAGAGTTTGGCCGGAAATATTTTTTAATGCGAGATCATTTCATCAAATGGCTGCGGCTGATTTGGAGAATGACGGTCAAATGGATATTATTATTTGTTATATGGATAACACTGACGGCCTTAAGACGGAAATTATTGTGCTGGAAGCAGATGGGACTGTTAAGTCCGGCTGGCCCGTATCTCTTCCGCCGGAGGGGAATTCTTTGAAAGTAAGTTTGGCTGTGGCGGATTTGAACCGGGATGGGTTGTATGAGATTGTGGTGGCTGCCGGTCGTTTGGTGCATGTGCTGACAAGCCAAGGGGTTTCGTATTCGGCTGATTGGCCTTTTGTAAACGATGTTTTTAAAGATTGTGGCACTGTGGTGGCCGGTGATTTGACCGGGGATGGTTATCAGGAAATTTGTGTGAGTGTCAGCGAGAATCTTTTTAGTAAACCGTTAATCAGTTATGATAATCAGCTGGTAATTCTTAATCGCTATGCCGAAGAGATACGTTCCTGGCATTATTTTGGGCATGGGGCAGGAGGGGTCAATAGATACGCAACGCCTGTGATCGGGGATTTTAATAAAGATGGGTATGTGGACATTGCGCTGAGTTATAGTTTGATTCAGAATACGGGAGGATGTCTGACGGTTTTTACGTTGGGTGATGTCCCTTATCATCCGAATCGGATGGATTGGCCTATGAATCTGCATGACCCGGAGAATTCCGCTTCTATTATTAAGGACGCCATCCTTCCGGTGATCAGTGATATAGGTTCTTCAGTGACTGGAAATTCTGCTGTGATTACTTGGACCACGGATGAGCCGGCGGATAGTCTGGTGGAATACGGATTGACCACAGATTATGGTTCATTTGCCGCACCGGATGATTCTTTGGTCACAGGTCATATACAATCCCTGACAGGGCTTGCTGAAGCCACAGAGTATCATTTCCGTGTGATATCCAAAGATGCTAAAGGAAATGAGGCTGTGTCAGGCGATAATATCCTGACCACATTGGATGTGACATCACCGACCGTGACTATAACAGGACCAGCCAATGACGCAGAGATATCAGACACAGTGGAAGTGACCGCAGATGCCGCTGACAATATGTCAGTTGTTGGCGTGCAGTTTCAGTTAAATGGAGCTGATTTGGGTGCTGAAGACACAACTGCGCCTTATACAGTGTCATGGGACACCACACTTGTGGAAGACGGGGATTATACGCTCACCGCAGTGGCCAGAGATGCGCAAGGCAATACAACTGTGTCCAATGGCATATTGGTTCATGTGCTCAATGCAGAACCATCTGTGTTTGAAAAACGTATTTCATCCACCAATGATGATGTGGAACAAACCGTGAGCACAGGGAAAATGACCCGGGGAAGTTCTGACCTGGAAATGACCAAAGACGGGTCAATTACCAGGATCATCGGGCTTCGTTTCCGGAATGTGGCTATCCCGCAAGGGGCTCGGATTGTCAATGCCTATATTCAGTTCATGGCAGATGAGACCAATTCCCAGGACACCCATCTGACCATTCATGGCCAGGCCATTGATGATGCGCCTTATTTTTCCAGCAGCAAATACAATGTGTCAAACCGTGAGACGACAAATGCGTCTGCGTCATGGAACCCGGCGCCCTGGACCACAGTGGGAGAAGCCGGGGCAGCCCAGCGCACGTCTGATATCAAAGATGTGATTCAAGAGATTATCAACCGTCCCGGGTGGAATGCGCAGAATGACTTGGCCATTATTATTTCCGGCACAGGAAAACGCGTGGCTGAAACTTCTGACGGCAAAAGCTCAGGCGCGCCAAAGATTCATATTGAGTGGAGATAAAAAATCTTCAAA
>JANQER010000313.1 GCA_028278255.1 Elusimicrobiota bacterium
CCGATTTATCGGGCTCTTTAAGGCAAATAAATGCGTTAAAAGCGCCCCATAAATGGGGCAATGACAAAAATCCAGCTTATCTAAACCACATTGGGATTAAAGCCGGGGCGTTATCAGGGACAAAGAGTTTTTTAATCAAAGAACCGTGCCGTTGACTTGGCCAAGCGAGCCTTTTGTGAAGTCAAAAAACAATCACTTTTTATTGAAAAAAATTTGGCGGTATTTGTCTTTGACATTCTTGCGCGAGGACTCATTGCGCGGGAAGATTGCTTTTTTGAAGAAAGTTTTTCTTTTTCAGGATTTGACCCACAAAGCTCTTTTGCTGCTGGCCAGCCGGATGATGGAAAAGAACTATGCAGAAGGGGAATTGGTCTTCCGCGAAGGGGATGCCGGGCGCGCTTGTTTTATCATTGCCGAAGGAAAAGTTGAGATTTTTCGCGAAAACGGGGACCCCACAAGCCCGGATATTTTGGTTGATTTGGGGCCGGGAGAATTTTTCGGAGAGATGGTGCTGCTTGATGAGCTGCCGCGGTCTGCGTCAGTGCGCGTGGTTGAACCTGCCAGGCTCTATATTCTATACAAAACACATTTTGACGCTCTGATGGCTGAGTCTCCGCGCGTGGCCTCTCATATCCTCCATTCATTGGCCCGCTTGCTCAGCGCCAGACTGCGCAGAGAAAATGACACGCCCGCCCCCAAAAACATCTCCAACAATTTAGAAGTATCCTGATGAATTTTTTGAAATCATTTCGTATTCAATGGATTTGGGAGCGGCGTGATGCTTCAAAACAATGACCCTGTTTTAACGGAAATCAAGATTTTCAGAGGGCTTTTCCTCTTCAGTCTGGTTGTTTTAACCGTGTGGTTCCTTTTTGCGGTCAGGACGGTTCTTGTGTCCTTTTTCCTGGCCATTGTGCTGGCGTATGTGTTGAATCCTTTTGTGTCCTTTCTTGAACGGCGCGGGCTGCGGCGTCATTATGCGGTGCTGGCGCTTTATGCGGTTTTCTTGTCAGGGCTGGTTTTTGTTTTTTATTGGGCCTTAATTGTGGTGTGGGAAGATCTGCCGCAGCTTCGGTATGAGTGGCCTGCTTATATGGCGCGCCTGCATGGCATGGCAGAAAAAGCCCAGTCTGTGCTGTCTGAATCTTGGCCTGTGATTCGGGAAAAAAGAATGTTTGAGCGTTTTGTCCGGCTGGTGGTGCAATGGGCGGAAGCAGGCTTATGGGATGCACCGGCTTATTTGACCTCTTTTTTGGCGGTTGGGTTTAACTTGATTTTGGTGCCGTTTGTGGGCTTCTTTTTCTTAAGAGGAGGCCGTGCCTTTTTTCAATCAACTTTGGATGCCTGTCCGGGCCGGTGGACAGAGAAATTTTTGAGCCTGTATTACAAAGTGGATGAGGTTTTGGGGAAATATTTCAGGGGCGTTCTTTTGCAGTCTTTGGCAGTGGGCGGATTGTCTATGATCGGGCTTGTTGTCCTGGATATTAAGTACGCTGCTTTAATCGGGGTTGTGGCGGGGCTTGGTAATTTGATCCCGTATTTGGGGCCTGTTTTAGGCGGTTTTGTGGGCGTGGGTGTGGCATTCTTTCAATACAACAGTTTTGGCATGGCTTTTAAGGTCGCGCTTCTTTTTTTGGCCATCCAGTTTATAGACAACTGGGTTTTTCAGCCGCTTATCTTAAAACGCGCAGTGAATTTGCATCCGGTCATCATCCTGTTTGCTCTCTTATGCGGCGGACAATTGGCTGGTGTCTGGGGTTTGCTCATTGCCGTCCCGGCTGCCTGTCTGGTGAAAGAAGCCATTATGGTGTTTTCAAAATGGTATCTCTCTGAAAAAGGTTTTTACGACATCCCCAAAGACGTCTCAGATATTTCCCTGAAACCCTGGGTGGTTTGATTTTTTAGATGTAATGATGTATAATAATACTGGTATAAGTAGAAAGAAACGGGGGTGTTTATGCACAGGACCCAGGTTATTTTTGAGGAACGCCAATATGAGGCTCTTAAAATACGCGCCAGACATGAAAACCGGAGTTTATCGGAGATAGTGCGTTTGGCGGTTGATAAATTATTGGGGATCAAGCATAAAAAGGTTTATCAATTAAAGGACATGTGCTGTTTGGCAAAAGATCCGGGCGGGCCTTCCAGCCGGGATCATGATAAAGTTTTATATGGGATATGAAAAAAATTTTTGTTGATACTTCTGCCTGGTATGCTTACTCACGTTCTGATGACCCTTTTAATCACAAAGTACAGGATATCATGAAAAACTGGGAAGGCCGTTTGGTAACGACAAATTTTGTGTTTGACGAGATTATAACGCTGGCGCGCGCGCGGCTGGGAAATAAAGCCGCTTTTCGGATTGGTGAAATACTGAGAAGTTTGGATGTGGTTGAAATGGTGCGCGTCCTCCCGGAAGACGAAGAGGCCGCGTGGAACTATTTAATAAAGCATTCTGATAAGCCGTATTCATACACAGACTGTACATCGTTTGTTGTCATGAATAGACTTCAATTGTCCAACGCCCTTTCAACAGATGAGGATTTTCGCAGAGCTGGTTTTCATGTTCTCCCATAGTGGTTCAACCGTTTTAATTTGACGGACGGTTAAACCGATAGGAAGAATAAACAACAGATTGACGGTGGGTATAGCTCAATGGTTAGAGCGCCTGACTGTGGCTCAGGAGGCTGGGGGTTCGAGTCCCCTTACTCACCCCATTTTAATTGTTAGCGTATAGAACCTCCCAATCCCTTTGATTATCGAGGGTATTCGGAGGTTCTAACCGTTTATGGAGATCCTGAACTTCGGGCGCGAACGTGAAGAACAAAGAAAGAGTCTTCCCCGTCTGAATCCGCAAGGTTCTATCCTTCGGCATTCCCGTGCCGTCCAGGTTAGACTTCGGTATGCCAAACTCCCCGCCACCAAAATGCTTGACTCCTTTGAATGGGCTCATCCTTCCTCCATCCCCAAGCATCTCATCCTTAACGTTTTTTCCTTGGGCTTTATCGAGAAAAAAGAAAATTTTATCCTCATCGGCCCTTCCGGCTTCGGCAAAACACATATTTTCCTGGCCCTGTCTTTCTCTGCCTGCCAGAAAGAAATCAAAACCCTTAACCCCTTTATACTCATTGAACAGTCCTCTCCGATAAAGTATAATGAGATCTATCGGACAAGCATTTCTATCCTTTGGCCCTGGAGATGGGATTACTTATCTTGAAAACATTGTCAATTCAAAAATTTTTTTTCGGAATCTTTGTTTTTTTTCTGGCCGGTGGGATTACCCCCTATCCGGCGCATGGAGGGACGACTTCCTATCAATATGACACTTTCAGGCGTTTGACAAAAATAACAGATTCCAAAGGAAATTCAACACAGTATAAATACGACGCCCGCAATAATCTAATATCTCTCACGGATGCAGAAGGCAATACCACTTCTTTCGAGTATAATGCCAACGATCAGGTGATAAAAGAAACCCGGCCAATGGGAGAGGAAACGAATTACACCTACAACGAATATAAATATCTCGCCACAAAAACCGACGCAAAAAATCAACGTCTGGAATTTAAATATGATTTGCTTGAACGTCTAACGGACATGAAGTGTTATGACGAGACAGATAGGTTGGTGAATGAAGTGTCTTTTATATATAGCCCCGCAGGAAATTTTACGGGCTATGATGACGGCATTTCATCGGCAACGTATGTTTATGATAGTTGGGGGCGAAAAACGCAAGAGACGGTTTATTACGGAGGGTTTTCTAAAACCTTTTCTTATAGCTATTATAAAAACAGCAAAAAGAAAAGTGTCACTTATCCCGATGGCACAAGTTATGAATTCTCCTACGACAAAGCCAATCAGTTGCAGTCAATAATCATTCCCGGAGAAGGAATTATAACCTACCAATACAACTGGTATCGTCCTAGCCAGATCCTTTATCCAGGCGGAATGAAAAAAACCATTGAATACGGCATTTTGATGAAGATCAGTAAAATAACGGTCACTGATCCCGGACAAAACATCATCATGCAGTATCAATACGCCTATGATTCCGATAAGATCTTTTCCATAAAAACGGAAAACAGCCTGTCTATTTTTACCTATGATTCAGTGGGGCAGTTGTTTACTGCGGGGTATTCGTTTCGCCCTTCAGAATCGTTTACTTATAATCGGGTGGGGAATAGAGTGAGTCACAGAGCAGGCAGGCTTTTGATTCGCAGCGTGTATAACGCTAACAATGAATTGATGCAATCCGGGACGGAGAACTGTTTTTATGATGCGAATGGGAATTTAACCCGAAAGGTCATTGCCGAAAGCACGACGACGTATGTTTACAACACCGAAAACCGCCTTGTCCAGGTTACAACTCCCAATGGTTTGACTACTCAATACACATACGATCCATTCGGCCGGCGAATAAAAAAAAATATTAACGGTATAGTGGGCTGGTACCTTTACAGTGATGAAGGATTGATTGCCGAAATGGATTCGTCGGGGAATATTACCAAATCCTATGGGTGGCAACCCAATTCTTTTTGGGGAACAGATCCTGTTTGGATGAAAACGGCGGGACAATATCACTATTTTCACACTGACTACCTCGCGGTGCCTGTCAAAATGGCATTGGGCAACGGGGCAGTAACATGGTCGGCTCAATATTCCGCCTTCGGCAAAATAACAATAAATCCCACCAGCACTATCGAAAACAATTTACGATACCCCGGCCAATATGAAGACGTTGAAACAGGTCTTTTTTATTCGTGGCACAGATACTATGATCCAAAAATCGGGAGGTTCATCACGGTTGATCCCGTTTTATTTGGGGGTGGTGATGATAACTTATATGCTTATGTTTGGAGTTCCCCTTTAAATTATGTCGATCCGTGGGGACTATTCGGGGTAGGCCACGGTGGGATAAATATAGGAACACCTTTTCCAATTTATGTGCCCGGTCCGCATGAAACCGGAAAGCCCTATCCAATCCATAATCCAAGACCTGTGGATGATATAACCAAACCTTTTCCATTGCCTCCCAAGCCAGCGGATGTCCCTCCCAAACAAAAAATTGACGATAATATTACACGACCGCCACCGCCGTCTCCTGGGATTTCTACTTCGGATGAAGGCGAAAAGTGTCCTCCTTCAGGAGAAGCGAAAAAGCCTCCCGCACGAACACCAGCCAAGGGGAAGCCAAATTCAAAAGGAACATTCCCCGATGGGAAGGGTGGAAAAACAGACAGAATTTATGGGCCGGACGGAAAGGCCAGAAAAGATATTGATTATGGCCATTCTCACGGGAAGGGAGATCCGCACATACATGATTGGGATTGGACGAAGCCGAATCCCCGTCAGCCGGGAAGAAAGTCAAGACCTGGAGAGATTCCATGAAAATAATAAAAGATGGGGATTTTTATAGAGCATACCACCCAAAAGGTGGAATTAAGGATATTTTTAATAAAAATAAATCTATTTTTAATTCCAAAAACATATTGATAGCGACATTGGACAGTAATATGGATTTAAAAGAATACACCGGGGTGTTGCAAAGCAAGGGAGTTCACTGTGCGTTAATCGGAAAATCATGTCTCTTGTTTAGCGATTCGGTAGAGAAGGTTTTTTATGACGGAAACACCTTCAATTCTTTTGATGAAATTTATTTGCTTAATGACAGTGAGGTGTCTAAAATTTCCGAGATAAGGTTCCCCCCTATTAGAGACGAGGTTTCGTTCGATAAAGAAGAAATTACAGGCTGGAAAGAAAACATGGAGGAATTGGGAGCCGATCTTTTTTTTTCTGATGGGATCGGATGTGGTATAAATTTTGGTGGAAAGAATCTTGCCCTTGTTAAAAAAATCGGAGAAGAGCTTGAAAGCCTATAAGGCGCGGTTGGAGTTGTGTGCAGAAGGGCATTCTGCTGGATTTGGTGTAAGTTTACGTTTATGGGTTGATAAATCAATACAAAATTGATTTTGTGGATTTAAGCAGCTTTCAATAAAGAGGAGGCAGGGCAGTGAAAAAGAAAAGTTTATTAATTGTTTCTATGTTTTTGTTGTTTTTATGCGTGCGGGCATTTGCCGCATCAGGTGGAATGAAGATTCGTGAAGATTTTATTGCGCCCAAAAATGATTTTTATATTTCCTTTCATCTGCCGCACAACCGGATTGATTCAGGCTCACTTGACGGACAAAGCACTTATTTCTCTCCTCAATCAACCGCTCCCATCACCACGCTTGTGCCCAGCGTGAATGGGGCTTTTGGTTACGGCGGGGCAGTGGGGATAAAAGGGCAATTCCCCAATGAAAGGTACGCCATGGGCGTTGAATTGGCTTTTGCCCGGTCGCAGCATGATGCTTTTTGGATGAGGCAAAAAATGGACGCCTCATTGGACAGTTTGAGCTTAAATCTTTATCTATACTTATGGGCAGACCGCCGCTTGCAGCCGTTTGTCTCAGTAGGGATCACAACCGCTGAGTTAAAATTACAAAACGGCCTGTTAAATGCCGGGATCCCGGCGGATGACGCCCGTTACCGCGGAGCAGGCTGGAATATGGGCGGCGGGTTTTTGTATTACCTTAACCGTTATTTGGCTGTTCACAGCAAATGTTTTTACCAAAATATCCGTTTGTCTTCCATCAGAAATTTTGAGGGCGGAAACAATGTCATGATGGACCCCACCATCAACACCTGCAGCATTAATTTTGAAGTGGGCTTTTCCCTGCGAGTCGGACGATAACAGTAGAAAACAATATTTAACTTTTCACCCCCTGCCCATTGTATTCCTCTGTAACCCAAAAGAGCAATTTTATCCTATACAAGATTCACCTCCCTGTGAGATAATAACACCAGCCGCAAAAAAAATTGACCATTAAAGTTTATCTGGACAGGTCTTTTCAGTAACGCTAAAATATGGCCATGAAATCGATCATCCCATCAGACAATATTAAAGAATTGATTTATCTCATCCGTGGGCAGAAAGTGATGTTGGACGAGGATTTAGCAGAACTCTACAATGTCCCTGTTAAACAATTAAAAAGGCAGGTGCGAAGGAACATAAAACGATTCCCCAGTGATTTTTTCTTTGTTCTAACAAAAAAAGAGAGCAAATCTTTAAGGAGCCAAATTGGCACCTTAAAAAGAGGGCAGCATCCTAAATATCTTCCTTTCACCTTTACACAGATCATGAAAGCGATCCGTCGACGGGATTAACAGGCATGAAAGCGCGCATGGCTGATTTAAGTTTTGCAAAATTCATCACCCCTGACACAATTGTTCAGGCTCCTTATGATCCGCAGTCTCGGTGTGTTCGATTTTAGCTTTGGTTATATTGAAAAAAACAAAATGCTAATGGGGCCATTGGCGGTGTTGCCAAGGGTAAGCTGATAGAAACGTGCCGGTGAAAATCCGGAAAGGGAAAGAGCTGAGCCGGCTCACCCGTAACCAATATAATTTAATAATGAACAGTGTCCCCCAGGCACATTCCCGGTTCACCGGGCGGTTCATCCGGGTTATGTTATGCTGTGGGGCGGGTAAAGGCATAGGCGCCGTACCCCACCACTTGGGACTTGGAGCCGGCAGTGTCTCCGGAATTGCGCACATCAAGAATATGTCCCTGAAGGCCTGTGTCTATGGCCCATTGCAGAAGCCCGCGCAAAGGAAAATACCCGCAGCATTGATCTTCTTTTAAATTGTCCCATTTCAATCCGGCAATGGCTTCACTCGCAGAAAAATCTTTTTTTTGCGCGCTTTTATAATCCAAAAAATGGCTTAAATCAGAACTCACAATGATCAGGGATTCCTCGCTCATCACTGTTGAAAGCACCTTTGCAATGTCTTTGGGCAGGGCATTGCTCACCACCATGGGCAGGAGAGTGAAATCTTTTAAACACAATTGAAGAAAAGGCAGATGCACCTCCAGGCTGTGCTCGCGCGCATGAGCGGCATCCAGGGATTGGACCGCAGGAAGGTTCAATATTTTTTGAAGGCTGTCTTGGTCCACAGGGACCTGGCCGAGAGGCGTTTGGAACCATTGGTGGCTGGGCACAGCCAATCCTGTGAAGGGAACATAATGTGAGGGGCCCAAAAGAATAATTTTTTTGATTTTATCCCGGCGCTGCTGAACAGCCCGGTATCCTGTGGCAGCCACAGGCCCTGAGTAAGGGTATCCTGCATGCGGCAAAACAAATGCTTTGGGGTCGCCCGGGAACTGTTCTTCTTTAGATTCCTCTAAAAAAGACAAGACCATTTTTCTGAGGCCCTCTTTATCCTCCGGATAAAAAGACCCAGCCACTGCTGGTTTGCGAACAGGATTCATTGCGGTCATTATACAAAAAATCCGAATAACAATAGGGACTGTTGCGAAATACTTTTTTCCTTCAAATCCCCTCTCCTGTCTCCGACGGGAGGGCTTCACGAAGTGAAGGGTGAGGGCCTCAATAGGCTGTTTCGCAGCTGGCGCCAATAAATTTCATTTGTCATTTATGCTCTTGACGCTTCAGTCAGATTGAAATAGCATGAAGGTATGGAAAAAACAGGTCTCCATCATAATGACGGCTTATGCGCCAGGCACTGGCATGCTCTGGATGACAAGCGGATACAATGTGATCTTTGCCCCAGGGAGTGCGTGCTGAAGGAAGGTCAGCGCGGGTATTGTTTTGTGCGGCAAAACATGGGTCATCAGCTCAGGCTCACTGCATACGGACACACCAGCGGCCTGGCAGTGGACCCGATTGAAAAAAAACCGCTTTATCACTTTTATCCCGGGTCAAGTGTGTTGTCTTTTGGCACAGCCGGGTGCAACCTGGGCTGTTCATTCTGCCAAAACTGGAATCTCAGCAAATCCAGGGATTTAGATGTTTCTTCCCAATCCGCTTCACCTGAGCGCATTGCACAAACAGCTTTGTCCCACGGGTGCAAAAGCGTGGCTTTTACCTATAACGAACCCCTCATCTTTCTGGAATACGCAGTGGACACAGCCCGGGTGTGCCATGAAAAAGGCTTATCCACAGCCGCTGTCACAGCCGGTTATGTGAAGCCTGGACCGCGAAAGGAATTTTTCAAACACATAGATGCGGCCAATGTGGATCTCAAAGCTTTTACAGAGAAATTCTACAAAAAAAACTGCTCAGCTTCTTTGCAGCCTGTTCTAGATACTTTATTGTATCTTAAGAATGAAACCCCTGTTTGGCTGGAAATCACAACTCTTATTATTCCCGGGGAAAATGATTCTCACAAAGAAATCAACAGCATGTGCCAATGGATAGCCAAAAACCTAGGCCCCAGCGTGCCTTTGCATTTCTCGGCATTTCATCCGGACTGGAAAATGACTCATCACCCCCGCACGCCCCTGCGCACGCTCACGCAGGCGCGCGAAATTGCCCGTAAGAACAGTATCAATTTTGTTTATATAGGGAATGTGCATGAAGACAATGGCAGTGTGACTTATTGTCCGCAATGCCAAGAAAAACTGATTATAAGGGATTGGCGCACAGGAATAGCTCAAAATTTAAACCAAAACGCAGAATGCCTGAAATGTGAATCCAAATGCCCCGGAAAATTCTAGTTCAACCGCTTTTAATTGATGGGTTGTAGCTTGCCGATTCATCGGCTCTTTTTAAGGTTTTTTACCCGGCTTTTTGAATGGATTGGACGAGCCTGAGCATAAATTTCATGAAAAATTTGGGCCAATGCCCTTTATTGGCAGGGCTCAAGAACTGGTACAATTAAGTAAATTGTGATTAATTCGATAATTTCATGCGGCATTTTCTCCGTCGATGATATAGATTTGAATTGATTTTTCGTGCGGATTCCCCGGGGTCAGAATAAGCATAAGTGTGAATTGAATGAAAAAACTAATTATTTTATGCTTGACATTATAAATGAGTAGGGATATAATTCGAATAAGAGCAAAATAATATTGTATTTATTGTTATTATTGATTTTTTCACTAAAAAAAGTTTAGGTGTATTAATTATGGCTGAGAAGCGCGAAAAGACTTACACAACGTTCCAAATTGCTGACATCTGCAACGTGCGGCCCACAACTGTTATTAAATGGGCCAATCAAAGAAGGATCAAAGCCTACACCACCCCCGGGGGACACCGCCGGGTCAGACAGTCTGATTTATTGGTATTTCTCAAAAAATACAATTTCCCGATTCCGCAGGAATTGTGTGAAAATCAGCGCCGTGTTTTGATTGTGGAAGATGAAATTGACATTGGGCAATTGATCTCCCGCGGTCTGGAAAAAGCATCAAAAGACATCTTTGTCCAATGGGCAAAAGACGGCGTTGAGGGGCTCTTATCTGTGGGGCAGAATGTGCCGGATCTGGTGATTTTGGATGTGGAAATGCCGCTGGTGGACGGGGCCAGGGTCTTGGCCACATTGCGGTCAGATCCGCAAACACAGGGCGTCAAAGTGGTGGGCATGACAGGAAAACGCCTCACCCCTGAAAAACTCAAATTTATGCAAGGGCATACGGACGGATTCTTTTACAAGCCCTTTAAATTGAGTGATCTTATTACAAAAACTTTAGATTTGTTAGGAATACAAATAGTCAATAAGCCAAAATAGAAATCAGAAAGAGTGAAGTAGACATCAAACAAATCGACTGGGGAGGGTTTGATGAAAACAAAGCTCGCGCAAGAGCTTGGGCTGAACATAGGTTATTCAGCCGAGGCTCAAACAGTCACCGCTATACAACTGCTCATGTGCTATTTGGAGCAGGAAGGCGTTGAATGCATATTTGGCATACCTGGCGGACCTCTCATGCCTCTGTATGAGGCAGTCTTTGACCGCTGCAAAATCCAACCCATTATCACCAAACATGAAGAAGGCGCTGCTTTTATGGCAGACGGCTATGCGCGCGTGAGCCGGCGCTTGGGCGTTTGCTGCACAACCACCGGCCCGGGCGCAACCAATGCCATGACAGGCATTGCCGTGGCATACCGGGATTCTGTGCCCGTGATGCTGATCACCGCGCAGGTGGCTCTGGCTGCTTTTGGCAAAGGCGCGGCACAAGAAAGCTCTCCCCAAGGCATTGACATTGTGGAATTATACAAATCAGTGACCAAAGCCAGCCTCATGCTCATGACCCATGAAAAAATGGCTGAAATTTCAAGATACTTATTAAGATGCTGCTTAAGCGGCAGGCCAGGACCTGTACATTTCAGCCTGCCGGCAGACATGATGAAGCGCCAGGTGCCCATAGACATCTGCTCCCCGGCCCAATACAGACCCCATGTGGAATCATTTGACAGGCACTCAGTCAGAGAAGCCGCCAAACTATTGGCTTTGGCAGAACATCCTGTGATTTTGGCAGGTTATGGGGTGTACTTGTCCCAAGCCTATGATGAACTGTTCCAGCTGGCCAAAAGGCTCAGAATCCCGGTGGCCACAACACCCAAAGCCAAAGGCGTTTATCCCGAGCATGAAGTCCAATCATTGGGTGTTTTTGGATTGGCAGGCTCGCCCCGCGCAGACCATGTGATGTTTGCCAAAGAAACAGATGTTTTACTCACCATTGGCACAAGTTTTGGCGAAGCCGCCACTCATGCCTGGGATCCCAGAATCGTACAAGGCAAAAGACTGCTTCAAATAGACGTGGATCCCAGAGAAATCGGCAAAAACTATCCTGTGGACGTGGGACTGGTGGGAGATGCCAAACAGGTGCTGTTGGAACTGAATTACCAATTAAACCGGGACGCCAAACTCCTCACAACTGAAGAAGAGCTGGGCGCCAGGCTGGCCAAAACACGCGCGCTCAAAGCCATGCAAAGCCGGTTTGCAGAACCCGATGCCATGGATTCCATGGCTTTCCCGCTCAAACCGCAGCGTGTGATCATGGAAATGCGGCGCGCCCTGCCGGACAACTCCATATTATTTGTCGACATCGGCAATGTCATGGCCTGGGCCATTCATTACTATACCGTTAAAGATCCGGGCACATTTTTTATCAATATGGGTTTTGGCTCCATGGGGCACGGCATGTGCGCGGCCATTGGCGGCAAACTCGCAGCGCCGGACAGGCCTGTGGTGGCGCTGGTGGGCGACGGCGCTTTTGCCATGAACGGCATGGAAGTGCACACAGCCGTGGAAAACAAAATTCCCGTCATATGGGTCATCATGAACAATGGCGGATACGGCATGGTTCATCTGGGGGAAACCATGCAGTTCAAAGGCAAGTTCAACACCTCTCTTTTCAACCATCCGCTGGATGTCGCCAAAATGGCGGAATCCATGGGCATCACAGCCATCCGCGCGGAAAAACCCGGAGAAACAGAAAGAGCCATCAAATTGGTCATGCAAGCCAACATACCGGCTCTCGTGGAAGTGATGGTTGACCAGGACGCCAAACCCCCCACGGCCGTTCGTATAGAAACATTGGAAAAATTCTTCAACAAAGAAGAAGAATAAACAAACAAAAGAACATTCTGTAATTGCCCCATTTATGGGGCGCATTGGTTTTGGCCTTTGTTTGATTATTGTCTCTTGGTGATTGAAATTTGTTTGGTAATTGAATATTGGTCATTGTCTTTTTTATTGTTCCTTGGAATTTGGTTGTTTCCGGTTCCCCTGGGTTTTGTAGCCAGCCGATTCATCGGCTCATTTTAATAGTCTTTGCTGTAGTTTAGCGTTCCTTCAGCTTTCCGTCCAACTGTAATTGCCCCATTTATGGGGCGCTTTGGATTTGGCCTTTGTTTGATTATTGTATCTTGGTTATTGGTTATTATTTGGTTATTGTATCTTGGAATTTGGTTATTTCCATTACCTGAACAGCCGCAAATTTTCTATAATTCATTCGGGCCTTTTTCAGGTATTCCCCGTGTTCTCCGTGCCCTCCGTGGTTAAAAAAGCGGGGCGCGAAGCGCGGCTGTTATGCTTTTACCATAAAAAGCTTTTACGTTTGAAAAGTTATTTGTTTTTGGTATCACCTAAAAATTTGAAAAAAGGAACTTCAAAATGGACGAGTTAAAAATAGAGCTTCAAAACACACTTCTCGGGTTGTCAGAAGAACTAAAAAAAACAAAAGACAACGGCGCCGCCAAGTTTTTTACAGGCATGCACGGAGAAATTGAAAAGACCAAATCGCCTGACAGGCTCAAGTCCCTCAGCGAACAATTGGCCGCCTCTGACGCCATCTTCAACTATTTCAATTTCAACGAAAAACAAACCGAACTATTCGAAAAAATCCGCCGGATTAGTGTGGAGTTTATATGAAAAAGAAAGAGGCGGTTGTTTATTTTTGATTGATCAAAAGAATTCTTCCCTTTTATTTTTTTCTCCTTTACGCGGGAGAGTCTGTCTGTTGCAATAGATACGGTAGGAATGATGGAAGTCTTGCCGGAGAAGGGGGGGTAAGAGGTGCTGAATGGTATCGCTAAAATACATAACACGATTGGTTTGTGATTACAGGAGTGCAAAAATAGTATTTACAGCGGCTTCTCTTGATATTTTCACACATATTACCCAAGGATGTGATACCCTTTCAAAGATTTGTGATAAATTAAATCTGGATAGAAGAGCTTGTGAAATATTTTTGAATTCACTTGTTTCTATTGGATTTCTTCTCAAACGAGGAGAGAAATACAAAAACTCAAAATTATCTGATACTTATCTGGTCAGCGGAAAACAAACGTATGTGGGTGATAATTTAAAATACCAGAATTTAATTTGGGATTCATGGGCTCATCTGGAAGATTCACTCCGTGTCGGGAAGCCATATCGCGGTCTTATTTCCCTGATGAATAATTCAAAAAATGGTTTTCTTGAAAATTATATTAAAGGCATTAAAAACATTTCTCAATTACCAGCCAAAATATTAGTGAATAAGGTTCACCTCAAGAATCCATGTGCCTTGTTGGATGTCGGAGCTGGGCATGGGGCATATACCGCAGCTTTTTTAAAAAAACACCCACATCTTAAAGCGGATTTGTTAGACTTACCAGAGGTGGTCAAATTAATAAAAAATGATTTTTCAGACTTGTATAAAAAAGGTCGTATCGGTTTTATAGAAGGCAATTATGTGAATACGCCAGTCCCTCAAAATTGTTACGATATAGTTCTTTTGTCTCATGTGACCCATAACGAGGGCGAACATGTGAATAAGAAACTTATTCGCAAAAGCTTTCAGGCTTTACGTAAAGGGGGGAAAATCATTATTCATGATTTTATGCTTGAAAAAGACATGGTACGTCCTCTTTTTCCAGCTTTGTTTTCTGTCCATATGCTTGTGTGTACCAAACAGGGACGGATATACAGTCGTCAGGAATATGAGTGCTGGTTGAGGGATACGGGATTTGAGCGTATCGAGTATTTCAAAATCAATAAGAAGGATGTTGTCAATTCCAATGTGATTGTCAGTTCCAAGGAGGCAGAATGAAGTTTTTAAAATCCTTGCTTTTTGTCTTTTTAATGGCGGGGCATGTATGGGGAAGCAGTGTGATTGTTTGTGATGACGCCGAAGATCCGCCCACTCTTGATCCCCATAAGCAATTTTCAGAAAAAAACCATACGCTTGTTCAGCAGATTTTTGAAGGACTCGTGCGTTTTAATCCTGAAGGAAAAATTGAACCTTCCCTAGCACTTTCATGGGAACGTCAGGATCCTTTAACCATGCGTTTTCATCTGCGTCAGGATGTTCGCTTTCATAATGGAGAATCATTCAATTCTGAGTCTGTGCGGTTTACGATTCAGCGTTATCTTGATCCAGCAACTGGATTTCCTGCTTTTGGTTTTATCAGTTCACTCCAAGAGGCTGTTGTGGTTAATGATTATACGATTGACATTAAAACAAAATTTCCGGATGGACTTTTGTTGAATCGTTTAGCAGGATTTGTTCTTATTGTGCCACCAGGGTTTGTTCAGGAAGAAGGTAAAAAGAACCTTCATCAAAGCCCTGTCGGCACTGGACCCTTCATGTTTGAAAAATGGGAAAAAGGAAATAGGATTGTGTTGAAAAAAAACAAAAATTATTGGATGAAAGGATATCCTAAAATAAATAAGCTTATTTTTAAATTTATCCCCTATGACGAGCAGCTGGAGGAACTTTTTGAAGGTAAAATCGATATCTTAACTGAATTACCTGGGACACGTACAACTCATGTGATGGAAAATGGTTTTGCCAGGATTATTAAGAAAGATTCTTTTTATACAATGACTGCTGCATTAAACGTGAGTTCAGGTCCATTAGTAGATGTGCGGGTTAGACGCGCCCTTAATCACGCGATAAAAAAGGAAGATTTAATACGCTATGATGTTTTTGGTAACGGATACCCCATAGCAACTTTTTCCATGCCTGGCGAAGGCGGGCACAATCCTAATCTCAAACCATATTCATATGTCCCAAAAAGGGTGCATACGCTTTTGAAACAAGCTGGCTACAGTAAGGGAGAGTTGGTATTGCAAGCGCTAGTGAAAGATCAGGCCATTAGAGCGGCAAAAATTATTCAGAAGCATTTGAAGGATCTTGGGATTAAAATGAATATCCATTTAACAACGGATGCTACTATTCTAAAGGATACGCTTTCAAAAAAGTGGGATATTCTTTTTGGAGCAGTCCCAGATCCCATGTGTCATTCCTATTTTATTCAAAGTATTAACTTGTATTCTAAGTCGCCTTATTCTTTGGGCAAATACCCTAAATTTGACAGAATGTTAGAGGAAATGGTTGTGACCCTTGATCCTAAAGAACGTGATAAAAAGGCAAGGGCCATAGATAAGTTTATTTATGATGAAGCATTGAGTTTGTTTACTTACCAAAGGATTAAAACCTATGCTGTTAATAGAAAGGTGAAGTTTAAGCCTTCTGTAACCGGGATGTCACATTTTTATTTGCTTGAGAGTAATGCAAAAAACTAACAAATGTCTGAAATTAAATATTAAAGAGGTTCCCTTACGGAAGCTTGGAAAAGCGAGGATAAGAGTTCTAAATAGTTTCGATGCCTCAGCTAAGAAGTTAACCATGACCCATGTTTTTCTTCCTGCAGGAGAAAAACTCCCTTTCTTTAAGCATAATAAAACGGATGAATGGATATATATAATCGAAGGGTCAGTCAATGTGACATTAAACAAGCAGGAATTGTGTTTAAAGGCAGGTGATTGTCTTTATTTGAGACGGAAAACATGGCATTCATTTTTGGCTGGAGAGAGAGGAGTAAAAGCTATTAGTTTGTATTATCCTCCTATAAATTGGAAGCAGCAAGATGTGGAAATTGAATATAGAGTCGGTGAATAAAACAAATTAATTAAATAAGGGAGGTGTGAGGCTCTTCATGGACAGGATTGTTTTTAAGGTTTTTAAGCAGTTTTCTATGTCTTTGTTTTTGGCTTTTTGGGGCATTTTTTAGACAAAATTCTTTGACCTCCAATCCCATCTCTCGCATCAATCTCCTTGCCCGTTTTGGATTCACCTTATTGGTAAAGGGCGCTAAGAACACCAAGATGTTTTTATCGTTTGTAATCTTCCCTCCAGATGAGTTTTCCCCCGTGGTTCAAAAGAGCAATTTCATACAATACAGACTTTGGCGGTATATGCGAAAATAATCCATGCCTGATACCGT
>JANQER010000374.1 GCA_028278255.1 Elusimicrobiota bacterium
TGCTCAGATTTTTGTAATTGCCCGATTCATCGGGCGTATTTATAAAAGCGCCCAATAAATTGGGCAATTACGAAAAAAACAAAATCGCCAGCGAATTCATAAGTAAAGTTATTTAAGCGCCAGCACACTAGTGTGGCTTAGCATTTTTTGTTTCGGATTCAAGAAACCTTTTCTCTCCTTCTATCAACCGCACATGTTTGAGCCAGGCATAGTATGCGCTCAGCATGGCATAAATCAAGCCGGCATTCCCGTCCAAGAACCCAAGCTTCACCACATAACGCATCAAAAATTCCCAAGGCAGACGCAAATGATGCCACAGATGAAAACGCTTGCCCTTGGAAAACTTCTCATGCGCAATCAGCCCGGTATAACGGCTGCACTTCTCCAAATACTCTGAAAAATTCTGATAACTCTCATGGCGCATCGCGCTCTTGAGCCGGCCCAACGGACCAGACACCTCAATCCCCTCATGAATGGTCTTGCCGCCATAACAGGCCTTGTGCCGCTGAAAAAGCCTGATATGCCACTCACTGAAACACCCCCCGAACCGCAGCCGATGCCCCAAAAAATAAACCTGAAACGGAATTTCATATCCCCCCAAACAACTGTCCGCGTTCTTCCGCAACCCCTTGATCTCCTCTGCCAAGGCCGGGGTCAATCTCTCATCCGCATCAATATTCAACACCCAGTCACCAGACGCCTGCTCAAGCGCAAACTGTTTTTGCGGGCCGTATCCTTCAAAGCTTTTCAAAAAAATCTTGTCTGTATAACGGCGCGCAATGTCACGCGTGGCATCAGTGGAATGATTGTCCACCACCACTATTTCATCCACCACGCCTGTCAAACTCTCCAGGCATCCCGGCAAATCCCGCTCTTCATTAAATGTGATAATAATGGCTGATAGAGTCATATTTCCTTATATCAAGCAAAGGACACAGGGCCAAGGGCAAAGAGAAAACATGAAAAAACATAACCGAATTTTCTCTCCCCCTATGCTCTATGCTCTTTGCCCTTTGCTATTAATCTTTCATACAATTCAACATATTTCTCTGTCATGGCCTTCACGGAAAATTTGGCGGCGATTTCCTTCCCGCGCATCACGCGCTGTCCGGCTTCTTCGGGATCTTTTAAAACCTTCAGAATATTGCCGGCCAAACCTTTGGGATCCCTCACAGGGGACAATTCAGGCGCATCATCCGAACCATAAATATCCGGGATGCCGCCTGCGCGCGTGGCAGCCGTCGGCACTCCCACAGCCAAAGCATCCAGCAAAGAAGTGCCCAATCCCTCTTCCTGAGAAGAAAAAACAAACACATGCCCCATGGCCATATAGTCCAGCACATCCGCACGATGTCCCAAAAAATCCACATGCGCGGTCAAACCCAGCTGATCCCGTTTTTGCACCAGAGTCTTTTTCAGCGGTCCGTCACCCAGGATCAAAAGTTTTGCAGAGGACATCTCATGGCACACAATGCGCATGGCTTCCAGCAATGTGTTCTGATCCTTATGCGGCACAAGCGCGCCTGCATGGACCAAAAGGACTTCATGGTCTCCATATCCCTTGTCTTGGCGCAATACATGGGCCTGATCTGCACTGGGATAACCACAAGAATCAATCCCGCTTGGAATAACACTAAGCCCTGGCAGAGAAAAGCCGCTGGACTGTACCACATCATATATTTTTTGTGAAATCACAGCCATGCCATGCAGTTTTCCATACTTCCATTGGCTCAAAAAATTTCTCTTCAATGGAAAATCCACGCGTCTGGTGCACAAGAACCGAACACAAGAGCCTGACACAGCCAAAGCGCCCAAACCCACCGCATGCCCTGTATGCGCATGAAGGATATCAATCCCCTGCGCCTTTAAAAAACGTCTCAAGCGCCAGGCAGCAAAAACATCTGCTTCCATCCAAGGCTGTATGGATATAACCCGGAGCCCGGCTTTTTCACACTCTTGGGACAAAGGAAAGTCCGGCCGGCAGGCCACCCACACCTCATGCCCATTGTCACGAAGTTCACGCGCCAGCCAAAAAGTCTGCCGTTCTCCTCCCCGCCATGTTTTCTCAGTGTTCAGATGGATGATTTTCATCATATAAAAGGGTGAGAAAGGGTATTCACCCCTTGTGACCCCTTGTCACCCCTTCTTCTTACAGCCTTCTCATACACCTTTTCCGTTTCCTGTGCAAACTTATCCAAACTGAAACGACTCTCAACTGTGTGAAAAGCTTTTTCCCCCATTTGCCGGCGAAAAGCATCGTTTTTCATCATCCCCAAAAAACACTTGGCCAAAGCCTGAGGCCCATGAGAAGGCACCAAAAATCCATTTTCGCCGGTCACAATCAATTCCGGCAAACACCCCACTGCTGTGGCCACCACAGGCCGCGACTGAGACATCCATTCCAAACACACCCTGGAAAGGGCCTCACTCCCTATGGAACAAATCACACCCACATGACAAGACCGCATAAAATCCTTCACATCTTCCTGCCAGCCCAAAAACCGAACCCATTGGGACACCCCATACTTGTCTGCATACTTTTTAAGCCCGGACACAGTGGTGTTTTTCTCTTCGCCCACAATCAGAAACTCTTCATTCTGAAGCTGATTCCGGATTTCAGAAATCGCGTCCAAAAAATAAATATGCCCTTTGATGGGATCCAGCCGCCCCACCAAAGCAAACCGCAAAGGCGCCTCAGGTTCAGGGCAATGAGAAGAAACCGACAGACCCGGATAAATCGTATCAAGCTTGTCTTTTAAAAAAGGAAAGAGCGTTTTATACTGGGCGGACAAACACACCGATGCGCTGATCACAGCATCTGTTCGCTGATAAATCCTGTGATGTCCCCAACTCTTCCGCAAAGGACGCGCGTCCCCGCGCGTTCTCACCAGCGCCGCTTTCTGAAACAACACCGACGCCCATGCCAAAAAATGACCGGAACCCGTGTGACAATTCACCACCTGGATTTCTTCACGCTTCAAAAACGCGCGCAAGCCAAAAACAGACGGAACCGGCAGAACCTTTAGCCCGCGTTTCTTGGCCTCATCAAAAGCATATGTCCCGGTTTTGGAAGCCACCCACACCTGGTGTCCCCGCAACTGAAGCGCTGCGCACAAAGAAAGCCCATACTCTGTGATCGCCGAATCCCACCGCTCATCAAGAATGTGAAGAATGTTCATAAATAATTCATCGGGCGGACGCAAGGCCCGCCCCTACAACTTGTTGTATTGAAATATCTTTCATACATTTAAAATGCCCGCGCGGGCATTGTTTGCTGCCATGAAGCGTGCATGGCCTGCAAGACAAGCCATTGTTTTCAACAACGCGAACACCATCCGATTCAGGGAAAAAACCAAAAGCCTTGACTGTGGGCCCAAACACCGCCACAGCGGGCGCATTCAAAGCCGCGGCCACATGAAGCACGCCTGAGTCATTGGTCAAAATCATTGAACATTTTTCAGCAATCAGGATCAATTCTTTCAAAGATGTCTGTCCCGTCAAATCCTGAACAGGTCCATGCACATATCTCAAAACATCCCAAGCAGCCTTTTGATCTGAGGCAGCGCCCAAAAGAACAATACAAGCTCTTTCCCTCTCCCCGCCCATGTGACCGGCCAATTCATCTGCGGCCGCAGCAAAATTTTCTGGCAGCCATCTTTTTGTGGCATGCGCAGCGCCCGGCGCCACGCCAATCAACGGCCCTGTGCCCAAACGCTTTTCCCATGCCTCACTCAAACGTTCTTTTTGCGACACACGCAAAACCAGCTGTCTGCGCTCAACCGGTATTGGCAGCTTTTCCAAACACGCCAGATACCGCTCACTCACATTTTTCCCCAAAGAACAAGATTCCCACTTAAACCAAACAAGCAATCGCCTCTGCCATGTCTTTTTATTATACCGAATACGACGAGGAATTTTTGAAAAAAAACCAATCAATCCGGACCTCAAAGTACTGTGGAGATCAATATAAAGATCATATTTCTGCTCCCGGATTTTCTTGACCCATCCCCATAAGCCGTGCTTTTCAAATACCAACACCTCATCAAGATCTGTATTCCCTATAAAAACATCTGAAAACTTTTCTTTGACCAACATGGAAATATGCGCCTGCGGCCAGGCTGCCTTTAAATTGGCCATCACAGGCGTGGTCAGAACAACATCACCCAAAGACGAAAGACGCACAATAAGTATTTTCATAAATAATATATATAGTAATTAGTCATTTGTGATCTGTAATTAGCAGCCGACAAAAATCTCACAGCATTATTATACGTTTTCTACCAATCACCAATTACTCATTAGATTCCGGTGAACAAAACCCCAGGTTTTTGTAGCTGCCGCTATGTGAATATCAAGCTGTCAAAGTGCGTTCATGTTTTCGTAATTGCCCAATTTATTGGGCGTTTTTGATCTTTGAAATGATTTAAAGAGCCCGATAAATCTATCCCTACCCGGCTTTAGACGGAGGGCAATGACAGTTTTTCACCAGAATCTAATTACGTTTTATTTTCCATCACTTCTTCTAACAACTTCAAACTGGATTCAAGCGCGCCCTGCTGCGACGCAGCCACGGTTTTGGCAGATTCACCCAAAGACGCGCACTGGTCAGGATTCTGTGCCAACAAAAACACAGCCTCTTCCAATGCCCGGCCATCTGTCACTTGAACAGCGCCCTGTTTATCCAAAAACAGCTGCGCCATTTCCTTAAAATTCTGCATATAAGGACCAAATATCACCGGGATTTTCCACCGCGCCGGTTCCAAAGGATTTTGGCCGCCATAATCCTTTAAACTCCCGCCCACAAAGGCAAAAGACCCCGCGCCGTACACCTCAGCCAGCTCGCCCACAGTGTCCAGCAACAAAACAGAGATTATGGATTTTTGATTTTTGATTTTTGATTTTTGATTGAAAGACATTTCAGGTTCATGCGCTTGAGGAAAACCGATTTGGGACCGCAGACGAAAAGAAATTCCTTTTTGATTTAATATTTGGGAAATTTCAGGCACACGATCAATATGACGCGGCGCCAACACAACTTTTAAAGGCAGACCTTTTTGACAAAGAGACAGAAACACATCCGAAATAATGTCTTCTTCACCGTCACGGGTGCTGCCGCAAACCCAAACCGTATCAGAGGAATCAAATCCGTACATCTTCAACAGATCCTGCTTCCGCGACAAATCAGGCAATGGCACGTCATATTTCAAATTGCCTGTCACGCGCAGCAACCGCTCATCTGCGCCCAATGCGCGAAATCTTGACGCGTACCCGGGGCTCTGAACGCCGATCAATGAAAAACAAGAAAAAAACGATGTCCACAAAAACCGAAGAAACGCATAAGAACCATACGCCTGATCTGAAATGCGTCCATTCACCAAACAAACAGGCACATGACTATGGTGCAATGTCCTGATCCAATTCGGCCAAAGCTCTGTTTCCACAAGCACAAGCACATCCGGACGCATACGGCGCACAAACCAGCGCACACAAAAACACAAATCCAAAGGCGCCAAATTCACATGCTCAGCCACACCCATCTTCTCAGCCAATTCTTTGCCTGACACAGAGGTGGTGGTCAACCCTCTCTCATACCCTGCCAATTTTTTGGGCAAAGCGCGCAAAAAAGGCTCCACAGCCCGCACCTCGCCCACAGAAGCCGCATGCACCCAAATCAAACCCTTTCCACGGTTTGGCCGTTTCTTGCACAAACCAAATCTGTCACGCAAGCCTTTCAATGTCCGCCGCAAACCATACCGCCACACAAACACCAAAAACACCAAAGGCCATAGTAAAATGATTAAGAAAGAATAAATATGTATCATATTGAAAACAAAATTTCACGAGCGACAGCGAGCCAATTTCGCCCGCCATACCTTCTTGGCGGACCAATTTCAATCAGACAATTTTTTATTTAATATTTTCTCTGCTTCCGTGAACGCTTCATCCAAGGCCTGCTGTAATTTTTTATTCGGCTCTTGTTCATCCGGCCGTATGTGCAGCGGCTTTCCAAAATAAACTTTATAACGGCTGAAAGGCAAAGGAATCAAGAAACGGTCCCAGGTGGACAATTCCTTGACCCGTGTGCCGGCCCATGCCAAAGGCACAACAGGCACGCCTGTTTTTTGCGCCAAGGAAACCACGCCCGGATGAACCTTACGAAAAGGACCCCGCGGCCCATCAGGCGTAAAAGCCACGCATTTCCCTTGGCGCACAACATCCATAAGCTCTAAAAAAGCCGCACCACACACACATACACACACATACATACGCACACGCGCACTTACAGTGCACTTCCACATTGTCGGTCGGCAAAAATTTACAAATCGTGCACTGGAACATGAAAATC
>JANQER010000384.1 GCA_028278255.1 Elusimicrobiota bacterium
GTCTTTCGTTCTGCTCGACCCAAAGGCCCTTTTGACCGCGCGGAGGAAATTGACGGCATGGCTCTTGAAGGATTGGTGTGCCAACATTTAAAAGCCTGGATGGCCTATAGAAACAGGGACAACCAGCTCTATTTTTGGAGAACACAAAAAGGCGTGGAAATTGACTTTATTCTCTATGGAGAAGATGGTTTGTGGGCCATTGAAGTTAAGAATTCAAATAAAGTCAGACCAAAAGACATAAAATCGCTGAAATCATTTCGCCAGGATTATCCCAATTGCCGCTCAATTTTGGTCTATAGAGGCAAAGACCGTTTTGTGAGAGACAACATCATATGTGTCCCTTGCGAGGAATTCCTTAAAGCACTTCATCCGTCCAATAAAGATCTCATCATTATCCCATAACAAGCCACCTGCGTAAGCGCACTTCCGCACAAATCACGTCTATCCTCACAACAAACGCAGAATCCTTTATTTTTGGTGTTTTTTTATTAATTCAACATAAAATTCTGCGTTGCGTAGATTTTTTTGGATTTCTTCAGGCTTGACGGCGCGGATGATTTTGGCAGGCATGCCCATGGCCAGATGGGCTTTGGGGATGCGGGTGTTTGGGGACAGCAAAGCGCCGGCTGCAACGGTGGCCTCGTCTTCAACAATTGAATTGTTGAGCAGAATAGCGCCCATGCCGATCAAACAGTGATTGCCGATGGTGCAGCCATGAAGCACAGCTGAATGACCGACTGAGATCCAATCCCCTAAAATCGTGGGTATGCCATGGTCTGTGTGAATGACGGTGTTGTCCTGAATGTTGGCGCCCTCGCCAACAATGATTTCTTCTACATCGCCGCGCAGCACAGCGTGCGGCCAAACCGAGACTTTTGGGCCCAGCTTGACACGGCCAATCACCACAGCTGTTTCATGCACATAAGCTGTGGGATGAATCTCAGGTTGAATGCCGTCAAATTCTCGAATCAATGGTTTCTCCCAGCTGCAGGGAACGGTCGCGACCGTTCCCTGCAATGAAATTGATCATCATCATTTCAAGCAATGCAACAATATGGCTTTTTGGATGTGGAGACGGTTTTCCACTTGCTCAAAAACAATGGACTGCGGGCCTTCAAGAACCGCGTTGGTGATTTCTTCTTCTCGATGCGCGGGCAAACAGTGCATGACCACCGCGTCTTTTTTGGCCAAAGCCACAAGCGCTTCATTGACTTGATAGGGTTTGAATATTTGCTTGCGCCGGTCAGTTTCTTCTTCTTTGCCCATAGAAGCCCAGACATCCGTGTAGATCACAGATGCCTCTGCCACGGCTTTTTGCGGGTCTCTTTCCAAAACAACATGGTCTCCGAAAGCTGACGCTTTTTGGATGTATTCTTTTTCCGGGTCATAGCCTTCAGGACATGACACCACCAAAGTGAATCCCAATAGCCCGGCCGCCAGCATCCAAGAATGCGTCATGTTGTTGCCGTCTCCCACGTACGCCACGCGAATATCTTTGAGTTCTTTGGTTTTGTGCAATTCAAAAGCTTCCATGACAGTGAGCAGGTCTGCCATGACCTGGCAGGGATGCTCTTTTTCCGTGAGGCCGTTAATAACAGGAATGCTGGCGTGCTGGGCCAGCTCTTGTATATCACGATGGCGGTCTGCCCGGATCATGATGCCGGATAAATATCGGGACAGTGTGCGGGCTGTGTCAGCCATGCTTTCACCGCGTTTCAGCTGAAGATCCCTGGCGTTTAAAGGCAGTGAATATCCGCCTAATTCGTACATGCCCACTGAAAAAGAAACAGCCGTACGAGTAGATGGTTTTTGGAAAATCATTCCCAATGTTTTGCCTTTGAGATCTGCGGACCGGTGCCTGTGAATTTTGAGCTGGCGCGCCACATCCAAAAGTTTTGAAATTTCAGCAGATGTGAGATCCGCGATTGATAAAAAGTCTTTGTGTTTCATAGGACCACTTCCTTCGGGCGGACACAGGGGTCCGCCCCTACGATTTTTCTTTTCTTCTGACAGGGCGCAGGCAATCCCCGCCCCTGCAAACAATTCATTTTCCCCAGTGGGGCGTGAAGGAGTTTCCCGGGACGTCGATACTGAATTCATGCCATTGTCTTTTCGGACGCTCGCGACGTCCTAGACGCCTTCCCGAGAGATCTTCTATGATCCCATCAATGATGGGAACCAGTCGCGCCCTCGCGTAACCCTCAGCTCCTAGATTCGGATCGGGCCATCCGGTCTCGGTGTCCTCA
>JANQER010000239.1 GCA_028278255.1 Elusimicrobiota bacterium
AGACGTATACCCCACAGGCGCCAACGATGTGTTTGCCGTGCGCAATGAACTGCGGGAATATCTCATTCCCGCCACAAAAGAAGTGGTTTTGGACATCAATTTAGAAACGCGCGTCATCACGGTTCGTCTCCCGACAGGGCTGCGGGAAATATACGAAACATAAACCATCTCGAGAAACCACGGATACACACGGATGGACACAGTAAAACCAATGCGCTTCGTGCCCAACTTAAAAATAAGCGGGCTTTGGAAGTTCCCTAAATAATTTTCAGTGTTTATCTGTGTTCATCTGTGGTTATTCAGGGTTTTTTAATGCGAATTGACATTCTAACGATCTTTCCCAAAATGTTTGACCATGTGTTTTCTGAAAGCCTTATTGGGAAAGCCCAAGAAAAAAAACGCGTGTCCATCCATGCGCATAACATCCGCACACACGCGCACGACAAACACCGCACTGTGGATGACCGCCCTTACGGCGGCGGCCCAGGCATGGTCATGAAACCTGAACCCATTTTCCAGGCCTTGCGCCAATTGGGTGTGCCGGTCAAAAAGAAAAAAAACAGCGGCCCTTGGGTCATTCACCTGTCCCCGCAAGGGAAACCTTTAACACAAAAAAAGGTCAACAGGCTGGCCGATAAAAAACACCTGATACTGATTTGCGGCCATTACGAAGGGATTGACGAAAGGCTTTTTAACTGGATTGACGAAGAAATTTCTGTGGGCGATGCGGTTTACACCGGCGGAGAGATCCCAGCCATGGCCCTCACTGATGCAGTGGCCAGAAAAATACCAGGTGTGGTCAAAGAAAAAGACTCACTCAAATGGGATTCTTTTGCAGAAGGATGGAGCGGCCGCTTGGATTGTCCGCACTACACGCGCCCCGCTGTCTGGCGCAACAAAAAAGTGCCTGATGTCCTGCTAAAAGGCCATCACAAAGACATCCAAACATGGCGGGCCGCACAATCTTACCGCCACACAAAGAAAAAACGCCCGGATTTGCTATAAAATATATTTGCACCTGCCCCATTCATGGGGCGTATGTCTCAACCGTAATTGCCTGATTCATCAGGCGTATTTCATAACCGTAATTGCCTGATTTATCAGGCGCATTTCATAACCGTAATTGCCTAATTTATCAGGCGTATTTCATAACTGTAATTGCCTGATTCATCAGGCGCATCTCATAACTGTAATTGCCTGATTCATCAGGCGCATTTCATAACTGTAATTGCCTTCCGTCTAAAGCCGGATATGGCTAGATTTATCAGGCGTATTTATCAATAGGCAATAAACAATTTAAAAAAAACGCCCAATCCTAAAGGACGAGAGTTCAGCGCCTCCAGCAAATTGGGCAAAGACAGAAGCCTAAACAGCTACAACTAAAAAAACAAGACATGGAGAATATCATGAACGCAATAATAGACAAAGTTGAAAAATCTTTTTTGAAAAAAAACGCACCGGTTTTCCGCGTGGGCGACACGCTGCGGGTTGACGTCAAAATCGTCGAAGGACAAAGCGAACGGCTGCAGGCCTTTGAAGGCGTGGTCATCCGCAAAAAAGGCCATGGCATTGCCGCCACCTTCACCATCCGCAAAGTCTCCTTTGGCATAGGCATTGAAAGAACCTTCCCATTGCACAGCCCAAAACTCGAAAACTTCAAAGTCATCCGTTCAGGAAGAGTCCGGCGCGCCAAGCTCTATTACCTGCGCAACCTCACCGGCAAAGCCGCGCGTATTCAAGACCAAAACACCAAAGAAACAAAAAAACCGCAGGCGCCCAAACCATCTGCCTCTGAAGGGACTGAACCAAACAACACCCCCCCTCTTCAAGCAGCAGAAACTCAAACCAGTTAACTAGAAATGCAAAATGAAAACATTAAAATAAAAAATTGAAAATTTTGTTTTCATCATCTGCCTATTGTTTGGTTATTGAATATTGGTCATTGGTTATTATTTGGTTATTGTTTCTTGGAATTTGATTATTCCCACAGTTTATCAGGGGGAGGATTTATAATCCCTTATGTCTCAATCTCTCTACGATTTTGACCAATCTTGGCGTGAAAAAGGATATCAACATATTGCAGGAATAGATGAAGCCGGCAGAGGCCCATGGGCAGGCCCAGTGTGTGCGGCCAGTGTCATACTCAAACCAGACAACCGCTGGCCAGAACTCAATGACAGCAAAAAACTCAACTCAAAAACCAGAGAAAAACTCTTTGACGCCATCACCAAAGAATCTCTTTTTTATGCCGTGGCATTGGCAGACCCTTGCGTGATTGACGAACTCAATATTCTACAAGCCACATTTCAAGCCATGCGCCAGGCTCTCTCCCAACTCAATGCCACGCCTGACCTGGTCCTGATTGACGGCCGCCAAAAACTCCCTGGCTGCCCCACCCCGCAGCAACCCGTTATCAAAGGCGACGCACAAAGCGCCTCCATTGCCGCAGCCAGCATATTGGCCAAAGTCACCCGAGACCGCATCATGGCAGAAGCCCACAAAAAATTCCCTGTCTATGATTTCATCACCCACAAAGGCTATGGCACCCCTGCCCACCAAAAAGCCCTCCAAACCCATGGCCCCTGCCACATCCACCGCCGCTCCTTCGCCCCGATAAAACTATTTTTAACCACAGAGGGCACAGAGATAAACAGAGAAAAAAAATTATTGAAAACAGCAACCTGATACTGAATTTGGGGATTTTTTATGCCACAAAAAAACGAATCCACTACAGAAAAAGGACAAACAGGAGAAGACGAAGCGCGTGCCTTTCTAGAATCCAAAGGCTACCAATTTATCCAAGCCAACTACCGCACTCAACTCGGAGAGCTGGACCTCATCATGAAAGACAAAAACACCCTTGTCTTTGTCGAAGTCAAAACACTTGAAAAAACCTATTTCAGCCATCCCTATGAAGCTGTGACCCCCAAAAAACAACGCAAACTCATCAAAACCGCTCTCGCATACATCAAACGCTACGCCATCCGCCACACCCCAATGCGATTTGACGTCATCTCCATCACCCCCTGGCAAACCGAACACTTTGAAGACGCCTTCACCACTGACAACTCTGGTTACGACTGGTAAAACAGCTGTTTGCTTTGTAAATTTTATACATGTTTGCTGCCAAAAAATCAATCTACCTTGACAACAAGCACCCTCCCCAGTATAATTATTGTAATTCCTATCATTTTCAACTTATTTGATTTTTCCTGCAAAAAGCATTGCTGTCCTATCTCACTTGAGGAGTTCCTATGCAAAGCATATCCTTTACCGCCGTTTCAGTCAAAAAGCTATTGCCTATTGTCATTTTCTCCTCTTTATTTGTTTTTGTTCCTCTCTGTTTTTCCGAAACCTCGGATTCTGAAAACTCATACAAACGCTTGGATGAAATAATACAAAGAACCAACTCCCATTCAGAGGCATCAGAGGATGGGGTTGCGCTTTAAGTTGTTTGGCAAACCTTGTGTCTTACGCACACGCATTGGACCCCAGCATTACAACACATACACCATATAAGTTTGAATGGAGTGTCCGGCGCTATAGTCAATGGAAAAAGGAGTGTCTTATGAAAAACACAATAAGCTATTTATTGGCAATTATTTTTTTAGGGGCATCAATCGGATGGACAAAAGATTTAAGTAGTTTGCAGATATTAGCAAGCGACAGAGATTCAAATTTAAGTGACATTATTAATTTTGTTGTGGTCGATTCTTTGGGGAACAAAACAGGATGCACTCACCGAGACGACATCAAAACCGAAATACCGGGTTCGTTTTATGGCGCTGATGCCGTTAGTTCTTTAGAAGACGACTCATTAGAAAGCGAATTGGTAGAATTTATGGTAAAGCCAATAACATCTAACATATTTAATATTTTTATGAATACTAAAAAAGCAACTAATTATGATATTTATTTTGAAATTCAAGACCGCAAAGGAAGTGTTTTCAAAAACATAAGATCCACAGCATACATCGTCCCTGACCAACCACAAAAATATATACTTGCCTGCGACCCGACACCTGGAGGGGAAAAGCCTGAAATTAAAGCAGTAATAGACCCTGACCTGTGGGTTATCAAAGACAGCATTGTGGGAGCCTGTGAGAATTTAACAGTCAAAGGCAATGTCAATCTCACCGGGGGCATTTGCACCAACGGTTCCATCAATTTAGATGGTAATGTCAAAGTTAATGGTGACATCACCACAGAGAAACTCATGAAAAAAGGCAATGTCAAAATCAATGGAGAAATCAATGAAACAGGCGGCACCCTGCCCAGTGACAGCATCCATGTAGGGGCCTTGATCAGCGTGATCAAA
>JANQER010000432.1 GCA_028278255.1 Elusimicrobiota bacterium
CGTCCGCCATGCCTTCTTGGCGGACCAATTTCAATAAAACGGCGCCAGCCGTTATCAGAATTTCGTGCCCGAAGGGCGCCAATTTCTATCAGAACCTGATTTTATACGCCAATTGCAGTTTGCCGTCAGGTTCCAAGGTGGCCAAAACACCTGGGGCAGGTTCACCCACAAAAGCGTCAAACACATTGTATCCCCAGATCACCCCTGCAGCGATCAAAAAGAAATTGGCTTTGTCTGTTTTCCGTGTGTGCCGGCTGTAAGAGGCTTTGCCGTTTCGATAATCTTTTTCAGCGTCCTGCGCCTGCTTATGAGACATGTAAGCGCCGGAAAGCGCAATGACTTCAAGCGCGGCAATGGCTGTCCCTTTTAACCGATAGCCTTTCCGCCACTGCCCCCAGCCTGGCACAAAAAAAGACCTGTGCGCCGCGCCTATGTTCACTTCTTTGTAATAATCCCAATCCGCCGCATGCGACGCCACTGGGAAAAAAGAAAACACCATCAGCCCCGCACAGGCCATTTTTACAATTGTTTTATATGAATTTTTATTTTTCATTGGTTTTCTCAAAATCTCTATAAGGGCGGCCGGCCGCCCCTGCGTGATTTAAATTTGCTATTTCGCTCTGGACCCCAAACGGATGTTATCCACATAAATAGATCCTTTGTATCCCACGGAATCCGATGACACGCGAAGCCCTATTTTGCGCACATCGCTTTGGATCTCCTCTGTGAAACGCACTTTCCAGTCAATGCTGTCTGGGGTAATGTCCACGCGCACAGTGTTCCATCTGCCGGGAATCAATTTAATGGATTTGCGCATTTCCACCCATTCCCATTCCTCTCCGACAGTTAAAATGAATTCTCCCTGCAATTTTGGCGGGGCATTTTTGGAAATAAAAATATCCGCCATCAAATGATTTTTTCCCGTAAAATCAAAATATTCTCCCTCTTTTCTTTCAATCTCCATATAAGCGCCTGTCCAGATTTTATTGGAAAATTTGCAGGCAAATTCAAGGGCATTCCGGCCGCTGGAGGCTTTCTTTTTGGACCGTTTTATGTCCAACGCTGCATTGTCTTCTTTTGGCAGCGCCCAGTCAGGAATGCGCCACCCATCCACATCTGTTTCAAAATCAAATAAACGCAGGATTTGAATGCGCTCTTTCTTTTTCTTTCTGGCAGCTTCTCCCATTTGAATATGGCATGTCAATAAACCCATTGAAATCATTAAAAAGAATATGATTCTCATTGTTTTTGTAAATGTCATCTTTTTCTTTCTCCTTTTGAATTGATTTTTTTATACCACTTGGACATGACTTCTTCAGCCAGTTTTCCCTTCAACGTAAGATCCTCCACCATTGGACGTTCCTTTGGGAAATAATGCCACCAATAGAAGCCGCGAAACCATTTTCGCTTCGTCATTACTCTAAAAGCCGCCCACATGCAGTCTGCCTGCTCTTTTCGGTCCTTGGTTTTGGAAATACCGCTCCAAGGCTGCACATTGGCGCCATCCACACTGGGATAACCAACCTCTGTAAACACAATTGGCTGTTTGTGTTTTTTTATTTTATACCATTTTTCAATCTCATTTGCGCGCTTTTTCCAAGCATTTGTGATGTCACTGAGCTCTGCCTCATAATTGTCAGTGAGCGGAAAATAAGCATCAATCCCAATATAATCCAAATCATCCCAAAATCCTATTTGCTCATATTCATCCCAATTGGCTGCGTACGTGAGAGGTCCTTTATACACACGACGCACTTTTTTGATCAGATTGCGCCAAAATTTCTCGTTTTCCCATATGGTGGCCCCTTTTAATTCCGTGCCCACACAAAACATTTCCACATTGTACTTTTGCGCCAATTTGGCATAATGCACAATAAACTTGCGATAAGAGGAAAACCAGCCTTTCACAGGGCGCAACTCCCCGCGATAAGTCTCGTCTTCAATGTCCAAATGCGGTTTTAAAAGAACCTTTAAGCCAAGCGCATGTGCTGTGTTAATGGCATGTTTAATGGCTTCATCGGTTGGGGTCATGCCGCCAAGCGGACTTTGCGGATAAATGTTTTTTGATTTCACATCTTTCTGAAACCAGGTGGTGAGAAGCGCCACATGCCGCACATTTAATCGATAAAGGGATTTAAGCATCCGGCCGGAAGTGGGCGCGGCCAGGTCTGATTCATGCCAAGATGTGTAATTAATGCCTGTTTGAAATTCAGAAGGGCTGATAGGGCCTGGAGAAATAATTGGGGGGCCGGCTTTAAAATCAGGAGGAACCACTTGCCTTTTAGGCACACGGCCTGTAAAAACCCCTTGCAAAGGAATCCCATCAGGATTTTCGCTTTTCGGACCGTAAGGCTCTAATTCCCAAATAGAAACACCCCATTTCGGATTAAACCGTTTTAAGGCGGCTATGCGGACATAGCGGGCTTTGATAGGAGGGAACTTTGCTTTTTCCACCCCGCCATTGCTTTTTTTGTTCTTGAAGATACGTTTCCAATTGACCCCTTCATAAGACACATCCACTGCATAAGAAGACGCAAAAGCGCGCTCCCACCTGATAACAAGCTGGTCAATGGTATTGACTTGGCCAAAATCCAGTTTCACCCATTGCGCGTCTTTGGGCTGTGAGGCCCATCGCGTGTCCAAATCTCTGTCTGCCACTGCCATTGGATCCGGGTCCGGCGCCCATCCGCCTGATGAGTCGCCAAAAGAAGACACATCAACTGCCTCTACTTTTAAATAAACGCGCTCTGACAGCTTGGCCCCCTGCGCCAGGGAAAAACAGAAAAAACATAATCCTGCCAAACCAGCGGCCCCCAGCCACAAGTGTATTCTATGTTGTCTAGTCATTGTCTCTCTCAACTAAAAAATATAACTTATTTATTATAACAAATATTATAACTACTTGAATCTTTGTAATTGCCCAATATCACTTAACACTATTCGTAAAAAGCAAATGCAATGGGATGGGACTGCTTGATTCCTTTTTCCTTTCTATCAGGCGTGGGAGAGGAAGCGCCGCTGTCAGTAACAGCAGGGGCAAGACGTTCAGGTTTGATGCCTTTGGCCATAAAATAATTGGCCACATTCTTTGCTCTTTTCCAGCAAAGCTTCTCTGAGACAGGCTTTTGTGCGCTGTCTTTGTGCGCATAGACGTTCAACTTTAATCGAGGATATAACCGTAAAAGTTTAACCACACGATCCAAAGTGAGAAGCGATGACGTGGCAATTTTAGAGCTTCCTGAAATAAACTTAACCGGTCTGATTTTGCGCTTGTCAATCATGTCCTGAAGTCTCTTAAGCGCGGCTTGCGCCTGTTTCAAACCAGTCCCTCTCACACGGGCTTTTTTCATGCCCTTTTTATAATCAACAACTTCACCTCTGAACTTCCTTAATTTTTTTATCTCCAAAGAAACAATTTCCGGACCTGTTTCCTGGCGGCCGAACCGTGTGACAAGCGAAATACGATGTGTCACAGCGCTGTTTTCAGCCAATTGTAAAGGAATAATATACGCATAATTCAGGCCCAGTTCCCAGGTGGCCGGCATGGTGATGTTGTAACCAAACCCAAAACTCAATTCACGGTTGTTCCAGCCGGCACGGAAATTGGCGCGCCGGCTGAAAAAGGCATTTTCCCATCCCAGATGCAGGTTATCGTCATCGTCTCTTCTGGAAAAATCAATACTCAGCGCGGCATTGTCAAAAAATAAAAAGCTTCTGCGATAAGCAAACCCGGCTCTGAATTCTCTGGGCACACGATCCATTACCTGAAAACCCATATCAGGCTCTGTCACGTTTTTAACAGCCACGCCAAGATGATACGGCCCTTTGTGCGCCAAAAAGCCCACATCAAATGTCACAGCGCTGCGGTCTCTGCCCCCGCTGAACACAGGATCTCTTTGCGTGTATTGATCAAGCGTAAAGCTGTTGCGCAAAAATTTAACATTGGCCCCGCCGTAAATAAGCGGTTCTTGGTCCTCCTCCACTGAAAAAGGATAAAGGCTCCGGGAATAAGACAGCAAATAGCTGTCTTCTCTGTACACACTGGATGCTTTGGCATTTGTCCATGCCAGGCCCAGCGTGCCTTTGTTCCCCATGGGCGACACAAAAGAAAAGCTGTTCAACCCCAAATTCACAGATTCCAACCCTGCAAACAAACGTGCATGCATTAAATTGTATTGGTTGATTTTAAGCTGCGCAGCGCCTGCCGGGTTCCACAACACACTGTCCGCATCATTGGCCACCGCTGTAAAAGCGCCGCCCATAGCCGCTGCCCGCGCCCCCCACCCGCTCTCTTTAAACGCCGCATGGGTGGTCAGAGCAAAGGGCAAAGAGCAAAGAGCAAAGAGCCACATACAAAAAACACGCAACAAAGAACCCTCAAAGGATTGCCCTTTGCCCTTTGCTCTTTGCCCTTTGCCAATATATTGATTTATTAACTCCATCATTCTATCTCCGCCATAATATTTACCGTCAATCCTTGATCCGAGATGTCAGACGTACCAGTCAATGGCGTGGCTATTTTGAGCCACAAATATCTAAGACCTGTCATGGCCGTGGGATCAGCGCCTGAAGGTTCCACATTGTATCCGGCTTGGTCCCCGGCAAATTGCGAGGCTGTGCTCACCACATCACTTCCAGTCACCACATGGTTGGCATTAAAATCAGCCAGTGCAGGCGCTGTTGAATTAAATCTGGCGCCCAAAGCAAACACATCAATTGCAGGGCTTGTGGTGGCAGAAGGCGTCCAATTCCCCGGCGATGAATTTGTGACGCTGATGTAATACCTGACATTGGTGTTGCCTGAGTTTTCTATGATAATGGCTTGATCCATGACAGCTTCACCGTCCAGCCCAACCAAACCAAAATTATAAGCTGTGGTCCCCAATGTGAGCCCAAGCAATTGAGAAGCCCCTCCCCTGGTGGATATGTTGTCTATTAAAAAAGTGGTGTTCCCGCTGCTGTCTCTGGCGCCTGTCAAAGTCACGCCTATTTCTCGAATATGATCCGTGTTTGGCACAGTCTGATCAGGCGTGGTCCCGTCATAATTGGCTGAGGCAAAATCAAGACTTAATTCCCGCCATTGTCCGGGCGTCACCGCACGATAATCATTGCTCTGGTACCACGCATAATCATCTCCTGTTTTGACATACAAGGCAGCTTTCACGGGACTGCTGGGTTGAATGGTGTACCCGCCTGAGTCCGGAATATAAACCCATGTTTTGAGGCCCTCATAGTTTTCAAGGTTTTTAAACCCGCCGACATTTGTCGCCCCTGAAGAATAAAGCACCATGCACTGGTCCTGAATTTCATTGCTCACTTTCTGGTCCAAATCTAATGAAAACCTGAGCGCTGTATCGCCGGTAAGGGCCGGAATACTTTTTTGTCCGGCTTGCACAGCTGTGTCAGGCGTGCCAAAATTGTCAGCGGTGTCTCCGGTGGCGTCTTCTTCCCAGTTTTGCACTCCGGTTTCAAAATCATAAAAGTTTCGAACAGACTCCCCGCCATACCGGCTGGTTAATTCCAGTAAAGCCGGTTTATCCTGCGGCACAAAATAATCACTGGCTGGCCCGCCGTAATTTGGGTCCGGATACCAATGCCACCAAAACATACCTTCCACCCATGACTTATGTCCCCAAGCGTCAAATGCCATCTCATATAAATTTTCTTGTTCAGCCTGATCAATTGTGCCGCCAGACATGGTAGGAGATGTATTGGCCCCGTCTGTGCTGGAGTATCCGATTTCAGTAAAAATAATGTCTTTGCCTGTATAATTTTTAAAATCAGTCACAATTTGAAGCGGATTAAAACCTTCATAGTTACTGCCCCAAGCTTGCTTAATTTCATCAATTGTGGGATCTGTCTTATCTGTCAATTTCCAATAAATGTCCATACCCACATAATCCAATTGATCCCAAAAACGAATCTGAGAAAATTCATCCTGCGGATGAGCCGCATTGGCAGCATACACCAAAGGAACTGAACGGCTGCCCACTGGCGCGCCTGCATTTAGGATTGTATTCACCTGACTAATAATTGTATTCCATCTGGCTGTTTTGACCCCATCTGAAAAAGCCCCTTGATAAGACTTATCATCTGTCATTTTTTTAAGCTCTGTGCCAACGCAAAACATTTCCACGCCATTGGCAGCAGCTATATTGGCGTATTGTGCAATAAAAGTTTCATAGCTATCAAACCAATCACTGATATTGGTGGGGTGAATGTCTCCGCGCCAAGAATCATCTTCCACATCCACATGCGGTTTTAACATCACACTCATGCCGCGGGCATGTATGTCTGCAATGGCTTGAACCAACTCATCATCATCTATTGTGCGTGAGGTGGACTCTATGGTTGTGTCTGTGTCAATGTTGTCCACATATTGGGTCACCACCAATGACACATAATTAGCGCCAGTGCTTCTGAGATCATCTAAAGAACTTTTGGAGGCCACACTGTCCATGACGTCTTTTTCCCAAACCGTATAAGTCATTCCTTTCATTGAAAAAATAGTGGGCGCAGGACCTGTGCAAGACACATTATTGGCTGTGATGCCTGAGCTGACATTTTGGCTTCTGTCCACAGATGCTACATTATAGTTATAGTTGCTCATGCCAATCACAACAGATGTGTCATTGTAAGAGTTGCCGGCTGTGCGCGACACCAAATACCGCTCTGTTTGAGGCACAGGGGTGAATGTGGCTCTGTAAATATTAAAATGATCAAAATCCGCATCTGCCACTGTGCTCCAGCTTAAATTAATCTGATTTCCTGTACCGGCGCTGACAGCTGTTAATCCGCCCGTGGGATTGGCCGGCGCTGTCAGGTCTAAATCCGCCAGATCAATCTCAAACTCATCCAGATAAAGCGTGGTGGAACCTGAATCATACCGTCCGTCAAAAATCTGAACCCCATATTCATAGGTATAATTAATATTAGGCACACTGGTAATATTCATATAAATCTTGTTCCACTGCCCGGGGACCACTTCAATAGAGGGTCCGCTGTACCAATCCAGATTGTTCCAATTGGCAGGCAGTGCTGTGCGCACAAAAATCCGGGCTTGTATGGGATAACCCGGATTCCCATACGTGGCGCCCTGATCCACATAAATATACATGGCAAATCCATTTGCCGTACTAAAATCCATATAACTGGTTGAAGCGCTGCCAATATCAAAATAAACAATATCATTCATCCCAAAATCCACTTGATCCGTAAAACTCAGTGGAATGGCCAACGCCCCGGCATCAGCATCATTGTCATGCGTGCGCACAGTGGTATGAGTGGGTGCGCTTAAATTATTGGTGGTCCAGCTGAATTCACCCTGCCAGCTGTCTATGCCGGCATTAAAGGTATGATAACGCATGCCACACACATGGTTTGCGCCTGCCATGAAAAAGACAGCAATGCTTCCTATGAGAATGGCGCGTAAGGTCTTCATTTGGCCACCCCTATCACACCGCTGACCCAATCGTTGGATAAATCAGCGCGGTATTGGTAAACATACGAACCATTTTCAACCAAATAACCATTTTCATCCCGGCCATCCCATTGCGCTAAATCCGTAATAGTGCGGATACGCCGGCCAGTCATATCAAAAATTTTGATTTCAAAAGCTCCGCTTAATCCTGAAAAATAAGCAATGTCATTCATGCCGTCCCCATTGGGGGAAATGATTTTTTCCATTGGCATAAAAGTCCGCGGGGACAAATTCGCAGCCGGGAACAAAGCAAAAAGCGTAAAGTGCGTGGTGCGCGCTGTCACCATATTGTTTTGGGTGTCTACAGTGCCTCCCAAAAACCGCCAGGCAAAGCCATCCCACCAAAACATACGCAAAAGTGTTTCATCAATATTAGTGCCGTCCACTTGGCCGGGAACATTGTCAATATCAGGATATAAAAGAGATAAGGTAATAGGAGTGGAAAAGCGGTTGACTGTGCCGTTGATTTCAAAAGCAGACGCTGGAACTTGTGACAAGGCTGCGCCAGACCCTGGCGAAACACGTCCGCGGTCATTTTGATCCACATGTTCAATAGACACCTGCATGGGCTGGGCAAGAGACCCTGCCGGGAAAAACACAGACGTATTAGACCCATCAGAGGCATCACCATCCGGGAGAACGGCTTCGTCTCCGCTGGCATTCACAATGGTTACATAGGTAGGATTATAACTCGCTGCACGCGGGGCACTGGCTGTGCCGTAAAAAAATGATTCCCCATTGCTCAAAACAACCTCAAAATAATACTCAAGTCCTTGCCCCACATAAGCAGATCCGGGCACAATCACGCTGCCTTCATAATATCTTGAACCAGCCGGATTAAAAACCGGATCACCTGGCGCCGGCTTTATGGAAGAACGGAAAATATTTTTTTGGGGAGATTTTGTGGTGGACTGTGTAAATGACCCGCTGTTGGGGGTGCGGTAAAACACCTGCACTTCCTGAATAGTCGCGCCGCCTTCCACATCCACTGTCACAGGGATGGTCATATAATCGCGGTAATATACAGTGCCGTCCGCATTGGATGTAATAATGGCCCGACCGCCTACGTCAACTGTTACGTACAAAACAACGGGTTGATTGTTGGCCCCAATAGCAAACGACATAGGGCATACAATAAAAATCAGAGACAAAATAAATAATTTTGTCTCACAAGAATTGACGGTCTGCATAAATTTTTCCCTCAACAATTCAAGCATAAGCCACAACCCTGTTTTATTTTTCTGTTTGAATTAAAATTCTTATATATTTTTCAACATCAACCAATTTTGTAATACTTCTCATTTTTATTACACAATAAAATTTTTTACCTTTAAATTTTTCCTTGTTGGGGATTTTTAAAAAACCTTTTATCTCTTTTTGGCCTCTGGCCGGCACTTTAACTTTTGATGTTTTGATCTTTAAAAAAGAAAGCCGGGGAATCGGCTCATACCCATACGGCACCCCAGAGATATCCTGCTCAAAAGGGATATGCCTGATCGTGCATTTTCTGGATTTATAATCGCTCTTATTTTTCAAAACAACTGCATCGTCTGCCAATTCTCTTAAAAGAATTTTTTTTCCAATCTTCAAATTATCAACACGTATCACATTCGGAACCAAATCCAAAACAAGAGGCACCTGCCGCAACTTTTTTTCCTCATCAGTCCAAGGCACATCTTCCGCATAGATTCCCAGGCTCAATTTAGACATCAAGCCCATACGGATAAAACCGCCTCCCAGTGTTTTCACCACAATTTTGGCTTTGTATTTTTTCCCCAAATGGACTTTGTCGTAAGGGATAGAAACAAAGAAATCCGTTGACACCCATTCATTTGGAGCTGCTCTTAAAAACTTCTTTTCAAAAACAACCCATGAAACATCAGGAAGCGGCTCTTCTCCTTCTTTCAACTCTTCTTGACTGGTCGGCACAACCCCTATGACAAAATCCAATGGCACATCTGTTTTGTTTCGCACACTAAAAGGTCTTTGTAAAATATCTTTCTTTGCCGAATAGACCCGGCCAATTAACAAATTATCCACTTCTATTTTCCCCTGAGCAATCGACATCCCTCCTGCCTGCGCCAGGCTGCTCATAGAAATCCACACACATAATCCAAAAATCAATATCTTCATCTGATGATTCATTGTCTTTTAACCAGAGAGAGCCTGCCCTTCTCTCCTTCCCAAAAAACAGGAAGGAGAGAAGCGGTCAAGCAATCTACCTAAGTGTTATTGCGCCTGTCCCAAAACAGTCAGTGTTAACTCCAACAAACCACCACTGCCTTGCGTAATAGATGTTGGCGAGTCGAACTTAACATACAAGGTTCGACTTTCTGTCTGGGCCAAACCAACACCATTATTGTCGCCCTCAAACCGGCCATTTCCAGCATTAATCGTTGGGGCAAGAAATGCGCCATCTGGGAAAACCGCATCATTGGCATTATTAAAATCAGCCAAAGACGGCATTGAGTTGTTAAACAACCCACACACAGAAAACGCATTCGCTGCCGGATTTTGTGCCAGTGTCCACACAACTGCTGCTGCCGGCTGGGTGCTTTCTTTTACATCATATGATCCCAGATGCAAATCAATCAACCCACCAAAAACAGAATCATTTGTCACAACAATCCCGCTCCCGCCAACAACTGAGCTGCTGATTGTAATAGTGCTGAAGAATACTTCACTGACATCAACACTAATACTAATTTCAGGATCAACACTTACCCACAGAGTCACACCCTGAAAATGTGCTGCACGGACAGTTGCTGCGCCCATGGCGAGCAATCCCACCGCTAACAGACTTACGACTAATTTCTTCATATGATTCCTCCTCTTTTATGTGAATCTTTTGCCTGATCAGGCAAATCTCGACGTTTGATTATGTTTTTTTAACTGCCGATTGGAATATGATTAAGAGCTTCCCCCTCTTTTTATATCCCTCCCTCATATTTTACCACAAACTGCCTTAACAAAACCTTAACAAACTGTAAATATATTGTAAATATTTAGGTGTTTTTGACTAGGCAAAATCCCCCTCCGTCGAGCCCCAATAAATCATAATTGCAAATTTAGCATATCAAATTTAGCATTTAACATTGAAAACCAAAAAATCAACCGCCAGCTGCTTCATCCCCTGAATTCTAAAATCTCAAAAAACCACTTTAGTTTTATACAAAACATTTTCTTTTCTACAGGACTACACGATCTGCATGTGAAAAAACAACGCAAATAAAAAAGCAGGGCTGCCTCGAAAACTTGGGCCCACAAAATTGTGGATCCTGTTTCCGGCAGCCCGTCTGCCTATTCTTCTAGGTCCGTGGCTTTGCGTCCCGCCCTTTCAGACGGTTTGCCTTTTTCGGGAAACACCCGCGCCCCTGCTGAACAAAAGGCTTGGGTCAAATTTA
>JANQER010000442.1 GCA_028278255.1 Elusimicrobiota bacterium
AAAAGTTCGGTTTACATACGGATAACATCGTGGACAAAGCTTTGTCAGTCTTAAACCGGTAAGATTATATCAATCATTTAATACAAAAGCATGAAACCACGGATATGAACGGATGTGCACTGAAAAGCAAAAGATTTTTTTGGATAAAAGAAATGACAAAAAATATTGTTTTAGTGTTTTTATCCGTGTTTGTCCGTGGTCATTCGTGGTTAATTCGATGCGAGGAGATGAATGATGAAAATAAAAAATGCACGTTTTGAGTCCACATTAGAATCCATACGCAAGACAAATGTCTTAAAGCGCCTTTGGAAAAAAGACCCTTCATTATGGAAGACAGATCCTGTTGTTCAAAGCAAAATCCAAAAAAGATTGGGGTGGTTGACTCTTCCCACGGACATGGAAAAAGAAATCAAAACAATCAATGACTTTGTCAGCCAAGTGAGAGAGGAAGGTTTCACGCAGGCTGTGTTGCTGGGGATGGGAGGATCCAGCCTATGCCCTGAAGTGAGCCGCCTGACCTACGGGACCAAAAAAAGCTATCTTAAATTATTCGTTTTGGACACCACAGATCCAGGGGCTGTTTTAGAGGTCGAGAGCAAGATCAATCTCAAGAAAACCTTGTTTATCGTGTCAAGCAAATCCGGCGGTACAATAGAAGTCCATTCCCTGTATAGATATTTTTATGACAAAGTCGAAGCTTTTTGTAAAAGCGACAAAACATCAAAACAAACCTTGAACAAACGGCCAGATAGTGCGGATGAGACATTGGCCGGAAAACATTTTGTTGCCATCACAGACCCGAATACGCCTTTGGAAAAAATAGCCAAAGAAAAATCGTTCAGAAAAATATTTTCTACCCCGGAAGATGTGGGGGGACGGTATTCGGCTCTCACATTTTTCGGTCTGGTCCCTGCGGCTTTAATGGGCGTGGATATGAAAACTTTTTTAAATCGCGCAAAAGCCATGATGACCGGCTGCGGCGCTCATGCTTCATTTGACAGCAATGCGGCTTTACATTTGGGGGTGGCTTTGGGCGTATTGGGCAGGGCTGGCCGGGACAAAGTCACTTTTGTGTTGTCACCGGAGATTGCTTCTCTGGGGATGTGGCTTGAACAGCTGATGGCAGAAAGCATTGGGAAAGAAGAGAAAGGCCTGGTGCCGATCGAAGGAGAGGACTTATTGTCACCTGACAACTATGGCAGTGACCGGGTATTTGTGTCCATTCAAATCAGCCAATCCAAAAGCCCTTCTATTGAATCAAAGCTCAATGCATTGGTGGCAGCAGGACATCCTGTCATATATATAAAACTAAAAGATATATTTGATTTGGCCGGTGAGTTCTTACGGTGGGAACTGGCAGTGGCCATTGCCGGCATTATTTATGGCATCAATCCATTTGATGAGCCGAACGTGGCTGAAAGCAAGGCCAACACCAACAAAATATTGGCGCAGTTTGAGGCTTCGAAATTCTTGCCGGAGGACACGCCGCAATTGGAAAGCAAAGGAATCCGGTTGTGGGCAGATAGTCAAATGTCCTGCTCTGATTCTCTCGCAGACACATTGGCGGCTCATCTCGCGCGTGTCAAAGCAGGCGATTACATTGCGCTCATGGCCTATTTAACACCCAATGCGCTGAATCAGCGCGCTTTGCGGAAACTCCGCCAAGTCTTACGTGTTGTTAAACAGTCTGCCACCACAGTGGGTTATGGCCCGCGTTTTCTTCATTCCACAGGACAATTGCACAAAGGCGGCGATAACAACGGCGTGTTCTTACAAATCACGGCCAAAGACAGGAAAAATCTGGTCATCCCTGGCGTTAAATATGGTTTTTCCAATTTGAAAATGGCCCAAGCTCTGGGAGATTTTCAAGCCCTCAAAGAGCATGGCCGGCGCGTTGTTCGTCTGCATCTCACTGCTCAAGTGCTTGAAGATTTGGAACGAATCACAAAGCTCCTGGGACAGCAAAAAGGAACATCTGTCGGCGCACGTAAGTAAAAAAAACTCGAATTGTTGTTTTGGATTTAGAGTTTTGAATTTAGAATTTTATCAGACAATAAACATGCTATGCCCGAAATACGCAAAACCTCAAATTTAGATGAGCTGGCGCACATGTCTGCGGATCACATTTATCGATCCATTCACAGAACATTAAGCCGAAAAGATGACTTTTGTCTGGTGCTGACAGGCGGTCGGACCCCTCGTAAAATCTATGAACGTCTGGCGCAGTCCCCTTATGACAAAGATATCCCTTGGTCCAAAATAAAAATATTTTGGGTGGATGAACGATTTGTGGCCATGGATCACCCTGAAAGCAATTATTCCATGGCGCGCGAAACTCTTTTGGGAAAGGTGCCTATCCCGTCGGCTAACATATACCCCATGGTGAAGAGTACAGAGGATCTCAAAAAGTCATGTATGAAATACGAGGAAAATTTGAAGTATATCTTTCATGTGTTGCCGCGCTTTGACATGATTTTTCTCGGCATGGGAGAGGATGGTCATGTGGCATCCCATTTTCCTGATTCGTCCTCTTTGCAGGAGGAATCAAGATGGGTCATCCCTGTCACCGATTCTCCCAAGCCGCCGCCGCAGCGCCTTACATTATCATTTCCCATTATCAATAATGCCGAGCAGATATTATTTTTTATTTCAGGTGAAGAAAAGGCCGGTATGGTTAGAAAAGTCCTTAAAGAACCTTTGGGACGGTACCCTGCGCAATATGTATGGCCTGCATGGGGAACAGTGGTCTGGTGGCTTGACCAGGCCGCTTACAAAGAATGTGCGTGAATAGTATTTTTGATTTTAGATTTGCGATTTTTGATTGAAAACATTGAATTTGCCGGTCACAACGTTTGGGATGGTTAGCGCAGAAGAGAGAATTTTATCCGTTAGTTTGAAGTTGACGGGACACTATAGAGGGAGTGAAGTTTATGTCAGAAAGGGGGTGCGATCATTCATTATATATGATTTTCAATCAAAAATCGCAAATCTAAAATCAAAAATTTTTTACTAAAAATTGGAGGGTTATTATGTCTCGTCGTCCGTTAATGGCAGGAAACTGGAAAATGCACAAAACAATTGAGGAAGCTGTTCAATTGGCAAACGCTCTGAAAGAAGCGCTTGCAAAATTAAATGATCGTGATGCGCTTGTTTGTCCGCCTTTCACGTCTCTTTCATCTGTGTCCGAGATCCTGAAAGGATCATCTGTTTTTTTGGGGGCGCAAAATATGAATGACAATGTGCAGGGCGCTTTTACCGGAGAAGTGTCTCCTGTGATGCTCAAAGACGCTGGATGTTCTTTTGTGATTCTCGGGCATTCAGAGCGCCGTCAATACTATTCTGAAACAAGCGCTCTTGTTAACCAAAAATGCCGGCTGGCTTTGGCGCAGGGGCTCACGCCCATTGTGTGTGTAGGGGAAAAATTGGATGAGCGTGAAAGCGGCAAAACATTCGATGTGATCAAAACGCAAACAAAAGAAAGTTTAAACAATCTTTCGTCCGAGCAGTTAAAAAGCACTGTGATAGCTTATGAGCCGGTGTGGGCTATTGGCACAGGCAAAACAGCCACACCTGCGCAAGCTCAGGAGGTTCATTCATTTGTCCGTCAATTAATCAATGAGACTTATGGTGAATCAGTTGCAGCCTCTGTGCGAATTCTTTACGGCGGGTCTGTCAAGCCGGACAATATTGATTCCTTAATGGCGCAGCCTGATATTGACGGCGGACTGGTGGGTGGCGCTAGCCTCAAAGCAGGCGATTTTGTCCGACTCGTCAATTTTCAAGTGCCCTGCAATTGCTAGATGAACATGACCCATTTTATTTAAGAGGTGTCGATATGAAAATAGCTGTGGGATCAGATCACGCAGGGTATAAATCAAAAAATAAAATTGTGGCTTATCTTTGTTCAAAAGGGCATAAGGTTATTGATGCCGGTGCCTATTCTGAAGAGTCTGTGGATTATCCTGATATGGCACAAGCAGTCGGTGAAATGGTCGGACAAAAGAAATGCCAGCTTGGGGTCTTAATATGTGGAACAGGTATTGGCATGTCCATCACTGCCAATAAAATCACAGGGGTAAGAGCAGCAGTGGTTTGGAATGAGCAAACAGCTCATCTGGCTTCTGAACACAATAAGGCCAATATAATCTGTTTGTCAGCAAGGCTGTTTGGCGTCAGCAAACTGTTCCGAATGATTGATGCTTGGCTTGATGCTCCTTTTGCAGGGGGGCGGCACACGCGGCGGATCAAAAAGATCCATGCATTGGAAGGGTAATCAATAATTTAAAGAGGCTTGAATATGCTTGAGATTCGTGTTAAGTATTATATAGTGACAATTACATGGAAAAAACAATGCAAATTTGACCTCAAAATCGCACATGTTATATAAATAATATTTTTTTATATAGATTAAGTAACAAAGTGTATTTTTTAAAGTAATAATTGTAAAAATAAACCAAATGAAATAAAGCATAAAGGAGGTTTCCTGTGGCTGTAGATATTAACAAACTTTTCCAAACAATGGTGCGGAGCGGGATTTCGGATATTCATTTCAAAGCCGGAACATCACCCATGGTGCGTGTTCACGGTCGTCTGATGTCATCCGGATTCACCAAGATGACAGGAGAACATATTGAAGAATTGGCTGACATACTAATGAATGACTCGCAAAGGGTGCAATTTGCTAAACACAAAGAACTTGATATGGCCTATACTGTGCCTGGGTTGTCTCGTTTTCGTGTCAACATTTATCGACAACGAGGAACAGTGGCGTTGTCTTTACGTGTGATTCCTCTCAAAGTCAAAGATTTTGACGAATTGCACCTTCCAAAGGACACATTTGTCAAGCTGTGTCGCAATACCCGGGGTTTAATTTTAATCACAGGAATTACCGGCGCCGGCAAAACCACGACTCTCAACACAATGCTGGACTATATCAACAAGACTTTTGCTTACAACATGATCACAGTTGAAGATCCTATTGAGTATTTTCACACGGATGAAAAATCTTCTATTGCCCAAAGGGAGATTGGAAGCGACACGTCTTCTTTCAAAGAAGCCGTGGAGCATATTCTGCGGCAGGACCCGGATGTGGTGGTGTTGGGTGAAATGCGCGCTAAAGAATCCATTCATGCGGCCATTACCGCTGCTGAAACAGGTCATCTGGTGTTTGGCACCATTCACACAATGGATGCAGCGCAGACCATGGGGCGTCTGATTGAGTCTTATGATCCGAATGAGCAGGCAGGCGCGCGTATTCGCATTTCCAACGTGCTCAAGGGCATATCTTCACAACGTCTCCTGGAATCAGTTGACGGTAAAACACGTTATCCTGCCACTGAGATTTTGGTGGTGACCCCGCTGATTCGCAAGCTGTTGATGGATGAAAAACCGCAGGAAATACACAAAGCCATTGAGCAGGGGCAGTACTATGGCATGCACACATTTGATCAGGACATCATTCGCCTTTATAATGAGAAAAAAATATCAAAAGAAGAGGCCATGGACGCTTCGAGCAATCCTGATGACCTCACAATCAAAATGAACACACTCAGGGTGGGAGAACTGTAATATATTTTAGATTTTTGATTGCCGATTGAAAAGAAAAAACATGCTGTGAGCTATGGGTGGCAGGGTAGAATCTTTTTTCTCATATCTCGAATCACAAAGACAAGGCAAATTTTTGTTTTTACAATCTAAAATCGCAAATCTAAAATCAAAAATTTAGGTAAGGTGATTTATGAGTATAGATCGTTGGGAAATGCTTCTTTCCTCCAAATCAGACCGTTATCTCTTGAAAATCCGCGGCGACAAAGCAGATGTGGACAAGCTGGTACGTGCGCATCAGCATGTGTGTCATGAACCGCAAGAAATACGTGATTTGGTCTATCAATGGGTTGTGTTTGTGGTGGACGCTAATTTGAATGAGCGTTTGGCCATACAAAATCAATTGCTTTCAATGGTCAGGCATCCCACAACAACAACAGCAGCAGCAAAAAAAGAGCTGGATGGTGATCTCTCCAATGTGATTTCAGAATTAAGCAATGTCCTTGAAGAACTCACAGGGCTCACAGATGAAGAAGAAGCCCGTGTGATGGAAAAGGTGCAGGAAATTCAGCGGCGGGAAGCGCAGTCTGTGGATGTCTTGCCGCCTCCTCCGGTGACATTTCGATCTCCTTTTGCAGATATTTCAGATGCCATTGCCAAAACAACTGAAACGCAGTCGCCAACACCACCGCCGCCTCCGCCGTCGCCTCCTACACCACCACCACCACCGCCTAAGCCTGTTGAGGAGCCGCCGATACCTGCGGAAATTCCCATTCCATTTGCCCCACCGCCGACCGCTGAACCAATGCCGATCTCACTCCAGCCTGTTCAGCCGCAGGAGGCTTCACCTGTGGTGCCGGAAAAAGAAGAAAAACCAAAGGATGAAAAGGAAAAACCGGCTGAACCTGAGACAGACAAATCGCCTCTTAATATTCTATTGGATGAATCATTGCAGTTGCCGCCTTCAGCGACAAAACCAAAGGAACCTTCTTTGCAAGATAGCATTGTTTCTTCATCGCAGCCACCAGAACAAGTCAGCGATAAGGACCAAGCTTTTTCTCTGTCCGAAAGCATGGATAAAATAGAGCCGCCGCTTGTGGAATCCACCCATGAAGCCGTGTCAGAAGCCCAAAAACCACCGCCTGCTCCACCGAAGGCGCCGGAAGAGCAGTCTCACAAAATGTCATTGGAAGAATATGCACAGCAGGATGTTCCTGTTGATATTAGCCGGGTGTCATTGGAGTCTTCTTCCCGTGAAGAAAAGAAAGAAAAAGAAGAGGCTTCCCCGCCGCCAGTGCCTCAAGAGACGTCTTTGCCGGAACCGCCTCCTCTTGAAAAGAGCCCTGAAAGTCTGTCTGAGGAAAAACCTGACAAAAAGACACCGGAAGAAGATGTCACGGTCCCTCTGGCCGCACCATTACCGGACAGTGCGGCTATGACTGCCATTCCTCCTGTGTTTGCTTCTCCTGTTGTGGATATGGGCGGTTTTGGGGAAATGGATTTCCCTGAAGATCAGGTCCTGCGTTGTGCGCTTTTCTATCCGGAAGGCGCAGAATCATCCATGCAAAAGTTTCTCAGTTCTTTGACGGATATTGCGCAAAAGAAAGCCAAGAAGCCCATATTTGTCCGACCGGTCCTCTCTCAAGTCACAATTATATCTAATGACAACACCACTGAATGGATTTGGTCAGCCAAGTCTGCTGGTGCGGACTGTTTCTTTGTTATATTGCCGCCGGACATACTGCCGGATTTTATGGAAACATCGGTGTCAGAAGCACGCGCAGCAAATCTTTATTGTTTCTTAATTCCACAAAATGAAATCGTTTCGAGATTGTTGTATGTGGATCTCATGGTGGAAATGATGTTGATTAAAAGAAAAAAGTAATGAGGTTACTCTTTGCCAGCTTTTAATAAACCCAATGAAACAAAGTTGATTGCGGGCTACACATTCGAAGAGTTTGTGGTTGGTCCTCATAACCGCTTTCCCCATGCCGCTGCGCAAGCGGTGTCAGAAAATCTCGGGAAAGCGTATAACCCGCTTTTTATTTATGGCCCTGTGGGGATGGGAAAAACACATCTCATGCAAGCTGTGGGGCACAGGGTTTTACAAAGAGCCCCGCACACAAATGTTCTTTATGTCACGGCTGAACAATTCATGATGGAAGTTATTGAACTTCTTCAAGCCGGCAAACTGCAATCCATGCGTGAAAAATATCGTACTCTGGACATGCTGTTGGTTGACGATATACAATTTTTAGCCACTTCTGAATCGACGCAAGAAGAGTTTTTTCACACCTTCAATGAACTTCATCATGCCGGCAAGCAAATCATCATGACGTCTGACAGACCGCCCAAAATGTTGACCACTTTGGAAGACCGTTTGCGGAGTCGGTTCGAATGGGGGCTTATTGCTGATATCAAACAAACGAATTTAGAAACCAGAGTGGCCATTCTCAAGAAAAAAGAGCTCCATATCAATGGATTAAAGTTGGGAGATGATATTCGGTTTTATATTGCCGGCCGTCTCAAGTCCAATGTGCGCGAGTTAGAAGGGTTTCTCAGACGTGTTCAAGCTTATGCACAATTAAATGGACAACAAGTGGCGCTTCCCTTGGTCAAAGAAATCATGAGAGAACTTCTGCCGCCTCAGGATTGGACGGATGATGACCGGGCAGGAGATGTTCCTTCTGAGCCTGCCAGAGAGGTCAAACTTCCACCGCCTTCTGTTCATCAGGAGCCTGTACAAATGGCGCCACCGCCACCTCCTCCGCCACCACCACCTCCTCCAAGAGCATCAGCTCCGCCGCCCATGCCTCCGGCCCCTCCCAAAGCGCAAAAGCCATTTTCAGATGATGCCCCTCAATCTCTGGCTGATTCATTGAAAGAACTTGGAGATTCATTGGGACTTGACAGTGACTTTGCTACAGGAGGAAGCGGTACCTCAGCGCCTCCTCCACCGCCCCCTCCGAAAACGCCTTCGCTTGAAGATTTTATACAGTCAACTCCTCCGCCGCAGAGTGCGCCACCGCCTCAAGAGCCGCCACCACGCCAACATCCGCCGCCTGCTCACAGGCACCGAACCGAAAATCGGTAAGAAGGCGAGCTGACAGCGCGCTCAATTGGCGCGATCACACG
>JANQER010000445.1 GCA_028278255.1 Elusimicrobiota bacterium
CTTTTATTTTCCCCCTGGCAATCCCCACTCCCCCATGAATTTTAAAAGCCCACTCTTCTGACATTGGAATTTCCTGTACAATATGAAACAGGCCGCGAAGAAAAACAGTAGACAAATCCTGTTTTAGGCTCAAGGCATTAGGAGTTGGAAAAGCAGAAATACTCCCTGAATAGTTCAACTCATATCCGGGACCAGCAATGTATCCCAGACTGCCGCCAGCACGAAGGCCTTCTGTTTCCGTTGGGAATAAGACACCTACCCTAAGTTCTATCCCTCCGATATCGGAAGAGCTTTTATCGTCTTGCAGGCCCGGCAGTATTTCTTTGTATTCTCGGATTTCTTGCTCATACGCCCCGTCATAGTTCCACAGGTTAACTTCGGTGAACATGCTGCCTTGGGATTCATTACCCCATACTTTTCCAGCCATGATGAACACAAACAAGCATAACATTAGTGTTTGTTTTGTTTTTGTCATACGTGCCTCCTTTTTTGTTATGCCCTTTTGTAAAAAAAGGGCGGTAAATCGACTCATGAACTGCGAGGAACATGAGTGATCACCGCCCATAGCATATCGACTATGTGCCGTGACTTCACTCCGTACTCGCAGTTCGTTCAATCCTTCAGATTGATCGTCCTCCCAACCCCAAAAGTTGGGTTACGGATAAGCCAAAAATATGTTCAATATTAAAATTACTCTATAATTTCTTTTGTCTCCTTTTATGACCTGATATAGAAAAAAATATGAACACAGAAACACCAACCTGGAAGCGTGTCATATTATCCTAGACCTAGTCTACAATATATTTTTAATGATTTTCTACAAATTCATACCTTTGACAATCTCAATCAATTCCTTCTTTGAAGCATAATATTCCTGTTCTATTTTTTTCGCAACCGGATCATTAATAAAATTCCGTGAAAGCGCGTCAATGACAACCTCAGTGTTTTTCATAATTTCTATATATTTCTCTTTTTGCGACCCAACAAAAAAGGCTTGTATTTTACGCTGAGCTATAGGTATTTTACGCTTTATTTCTTCTAATTTCTCATTCCTGGATGGCAAATTTTCTTCCGCATAGCTCTTATCAAGTGATAATTTTGCAACCTCCTTAACATGAGGGACAACCTGAAAATAGTCTGATTTTAATTTAATAAAAGCATCAATCACTTTTGAATCATCACACACAGCACAAAAGGCTGAAAACATATATGTGTCAGAAAACTCAAATAATTGAGAATATGAACTTGTTGTCTTATATCCACCTTCAATTTCAACTGGCTGAGCCTGCTTGCAATACATAGTGCTACGAGAAAATAATGCAACAAATTCCCTGCAGAAAGCAATCAACATTGATTTGTATTTTGTTTTTTTTTGCCTGTATGAAAATAAATCAGATTTAAATGCAATAAAAAGAGCCACAGCTATCGCACAAAAGTTTGAAAAAATAATCCAATCCAATTTTAAAGACCTAAGGATGCCTTCAAGCCATACTGTTGGGCCTTTCAGTATCTGAACATATAATTCTACAAGCAAACGAATATCTTCCATTCACATATTCTACCCTTTTTATCTCCACATTTAGAAGAATTCTCATAAATAATCCATCAAAACTTTATGCAAGAACATATTTTTTTATCCGAAACAATAACATGGTCAATGACCTGAATACCTAAAAGAGTTCCAGCTTTTTTGAGTTCTTCTGTGAGTTTTGTGTCTTCCTCGCTGGGGGTAAGATCGCCGGATATGTGGTTGTGTGCCAGGATGATGGCACTGGCATTGTTGAGGATGGCTCCTTTGAATATTTCTCTTGGATGCACAAGACAGGCATCCACAGTTCCTACAGCGATTTGTTCAATCCCAATGACTTGGTTCCGGGCGTTTAAGTGGACTGTCCAGAGGCATTCCCGGTCAAGTCCCTGAGTGTATGGTTTTATGAGCCTGTAAATTTGTTGAGGGGTTTTAGCGAATACGGATGGTTTGGGTGGGCCGTCTTTGATGAGCCTGACCCGGACGGTTTGAAAAAAATATTTTCCTGCCTTGTTCTTTTTTTTCAATCAGTCAGCCTTTTATTTGACCACCACTTGCCAGGAATCCACCCATTTTTCACCCAAATCAAAGCATGGGATAATTTTGAGATCACAGCCTTTGTCTTTAGAATTGGCGTCAAGAATGACAACACTTCCATCTTCATTTTCCATCTACGACGACAATACCATCGGTTTGGGTAGTTTTCAAGAAAATTTGTCGAAACATTACCGAAAACAACACGAAACAAAACCACCCAAATCTTACGACAGTTTTTACGACAGTTTGAAAAAAAGATTTCACGGGAAGTGCGCTATTTTTGTTTTTTTGGGGCTATTGGGAATTCATGACTGAACAACAACAATCGCACGACAATGGCGACAATTGGGTTTTGGGTGTCTGTGATGGGATTCAGTGGCGAAAGGCCGAGAAATCAAAACGTCGGGTGTTTGTCGGGGGCTGGCGAGTCAATTCTGAATATCTCTAACAAGTCTTTGGTATTTAGTGTCTGTGAGGGTTTTGTTCATAAATCACCTTTTTTTAGTAATAACTTCAAGTGAAACTTTTTTTCCCTTTCTGGACAACAAATAGCCATCAGGGCCTTCCACTCTATTTTGAATGTCTTTATAATCTTTTCGTATCTGAGGAAACTTATTATCTTCAATCTTATAAACAACAGCCTGCATGAATATTCCTTTGTGAAAATATAAACCTAAATCATACTCATCTGAATAATCAAAAACTCTAATCTCAATTTCATCCTTTTTGTCACCCACAGGTGACTTCCCACCACTTTTTGGACTACCTAAAACATGAACAACATCAGACAAAACCTTTTCTCCTGAATCACCGACAATTAAAGAAGCTGTATGAGGCAAACCAGTGACAGGCAAAGACGCACAACCAAAAGCAAACAAAAACAAAGAACAAATTAAAAATTTAATAGAATTTTTCATATATAATTACCATCTCTTTTCAGATTGCCATGCAGAATAGTTAATTTTGACCGCATGTTGCCCACCATAATACCCATAAATTGAACCACTAAAATTCCCAATCCATCCTCCAACCGTTGTAGAACCAAAACCAGCCCTCCAAAGATTAGTATTCGTATATTGATGACATGTGCCTCTATGTAAATAAGAAGTACTACTATATATTTTCTTTAATAAACCGCCCTGTTTCGCGCCTGGCAGACTTGAAGCAACTGATGATGTATGCATAACATTTAATTTATCAGCTACCAACGAATCAGCTACAGGCACAGACCCCATAACAGCCTGATTCCCGTTTTCAGCTGTTAATGTTAATAAATCAATCCCCGTTCCCCCATTTGCCGCCTGATTTGCTAACGCCTCTGGGGTTCTGCCAATGTTCTCCCCACCAGTTTTAAGAAGCCCCTGCTCCGTTGCTGGATCAAATGGCTGTTTATTTGCAAGCCCTCCACTAAACGAAGATAAGCCTTTTTCAAGAGCCATACTGCTTGCAGTCAACCAGAAGATCTCAGAAAATATTTGGGATTCACGCGCACCCATAAGATTATTTTTATAAAGAATTGTTGCTGTGTTTCCAACAAGTTGTTGCCCACCTTGAGACTGTACAAACTGAGTACCACCAAAAGCAGCCGCTGCAGCTATTGGATTGCCCCCAGTCAGAACAAACGCAGTCCCTGCATTAACAAGGGAATCTCTGTTATAATTCCATGCCTTCTTAAAATATCTTTCAGATCCTTTAAACGATTTACTTAACCAGCTATGGCCTGATGGGTCAGTTAGATTGATTGGATTGTTTACACAGTATGTATAACGATTCAGTGATTGTGGATTATAGGGAGCCTGAACAATAGTATCCGGGGTGATGAAACGTCCAAAAGCCGGGTCATAATATCTGGCCTTCATGTACGTCAGGCCGGTGCTGTCATGCCTGTGACCGGTATACAGTTTATCTGTCAAAGAACTGCTTGTTTCCCATATGCTACCAAATGGGGTGTATTTTGTCTCTTGGATTTTATTGCCGTTTTCGTCAGTGATAACACTGGTTGATCCAAGATGATCTGTGTGAATGTATTTTGTGCCTGTGACTGAACCAATGCTGGCCACTCTTTGGCTTCCTGCATGAATGTGTTTGATTGTTTCTGTTGGGGTTATTTCATACAGGTCACCAATGTATGTAGTTGTTTGTGCGCTTCCGCCAGCCAGTGTGACTGACTTCTTTACCCTATGCCCTGTGTAGTCATACGCCATTTCTGTCAAAGATCCATCTGACATTATAATCTTTATGGGACGGTTTTCACAGTCA
>JANQER010000041.1 GCA_028278255.1 Elusimicrobiota bacterium
GCTGGTTTGTGGGTGCTTTTTTTTGTTCAGCTCATGGTCAATTGGCTGATGGCGCATGATTTGTCAAAACAGTCATGGCAGGAACCTGACAAATGGCCGTTTGTGTCCATTGTGGTGCCTGCCAGGAATGAAGAAAAAAACATTGAACATGCTGTGACTTCTTTTTGTCAGCAATATTATCCGTATTTTGAAGTGATTGTGGTGGATGACGGCTCCACAGACAGCACACCGGAAATCCTTAAAAACCTTCAAACACAATTTCCTCAGCTGAAAGTCATCCCTGGAAGAGAATTGCCAGCCGGATGGCTGGGAAAACCCAATGCTTTAGAAACCGGCAAGCAACATGCTCAAGGAGAATGGCTGCTTTTTGTGGACGCTGATGTGATTTATGATCCTGGTCTTCTCCGACGGGCCATGGCGTATGTTTTAAAAGAAAAATCAGCCATGCTTTTTTTGCCCCCTCGCTTTTTAACAAAAGGCTTTCTTGAACCCGCTATTATGTCTTCCCTTTATTTTGTGGCCACCACCATGATCCCTGTGTTTTTGGTCACGCGCACCAAATGTCAATATTTTGCCGGCGGCGGAGGCGTGTTTAATTTGGTGCGCAGAGACGCGCTTGACAAATGCCAGGCCTTTGACTGTTTAAAAGACGCTGTGGTGGATGATGTGGGGCTTGGGTTTAAAGTCAAAGGCGCGGGTTTTATGATGTCTGCAGCGCTGGCCGGCCCTCTCATCAAGATCCGCATGTACCAAGGCGCCAAAGACACCATTCAAGGGTTCACCAAAAACATGTACCCCTCTATCCGCAAAATGCCCTGGCTCATGCTTGTGCCTTTCATCGGCGGCACTGTCATCAGTTTTTTGCCTTATGTGGGTTTTGTGGATGGCCTTATTCACAGCCAGATCAACGTGCCAGCTACAATTTCACTTGTGCTTATGCACCTTATTTTTCTGGGCATTGCCCTCACATTCAAGCAGCCTTTTAGAATTATGTTCCTTAACCCTGTGCGCGAGCTGGCCTGGTGGTGGATTATTGTGCGGTCCTTTTTTGTGTACCACAAAAAAGGCATTCTCTGGCGCGGAAGAGAATATCATTGATTTACGATTGATCAGCCCAAACCAGCAAGTGGATGTTTGATTTGGGATTAGGCTCAATGCGGTTTAGATAAGCCAGATTTTTGTAATTGCCCCATTTATGGGGCGCTTTTGACGCATTTCAAGAAATTATTCAAATATTTCTTCTTTTCCGAGAATAGCTCTTAATTTCTTATCAAGAGTCCAAACAGCAGAAGATATTTCCCTGGCCGCCAAAACAATAACGCTATCAATCAAGCCAACACTCGTGTCATGAGCCGCAAAGTAAGGCCAACAAGTGCATTTAAAGTGGTTTATTTGGCATTTTTTATTGCTAAAAGTATAGGCTTTTCCATATAAAATGGGGGGGGGGCAATAAGATCTTTTCCTGTTATTTACGATGCTATTTTGTTAGATTCTCCATCTTATCCATTCTTTAAGCCATATATCATCAAAAGTATAAGTTTCCTCATCCTTTAAAAGAATTTGCCCTTCAATAAGATGCTTCAGAGCTTTCTGGGTCCCGCCTATTGATTTAAGCTCATATTTTTTAATTATATCAATAGAGTAAAAATTCTGTTTATCTCCTGAAGCAACTGCTTTTAAAATGTTTTTTTGGGAAGGACTCAGCTTCTCCCATTGTTTTTCGTAGTGGAAATGATTTTTTCTTACCAACATTTTTACGCACTCCTCAACACAATGAACATTGATTTTACCCCGGTGGTCTCTGGCATATTCATATATTTCATGGCAAAGATTTAACACATAAAATGGGACGTTTTCTGCACGCTTAATAATATTTTTTAAAATAGGTTCTTTTTGAGGTTTTTTGCCCTTTTTAAAGAGTTTTTTAATAAAACCATAAAATATATTTTCGTCGATTTTTTCAAGCCGCATGATGTTGAGCATTTTGAAAAAAGGGCTATCATGCGGGATTGTCATTTGCTCCAAAATGTGTTTTTGCGATCCAGCAAACAAATATCCTACGTGACGATGTTTTTGAATTTTTGATCTTATTTTCCAGAGGAGACTGTTCCGTCCTTTATCTGTGTTTATTTCTCTAATGGCCTGAAATTCATCAAGAATAATAATAACCTTTTTGTTTCTTTTTACAGCCGCTTGCTCAGGAAGGTCTAATATTTTTTCAAATAGCGATTCTTCAGTATCTTCATCAGGATCGCTCACAATTTGCACGGAAACCTCATTCCCTTCCGGCCCTGATGATGCCTGTATAATAGGACGCAAAGAAGGGATAATGTCTTTAAAAAACGCAATAACCTTGTCTGTTGTAGATTCAAGAGATTTTCCAATAGAGCTGGAGTATTTATTAATGAATTGTTTTAAAGTGGCACAAGCAATGGTGTCTATATAAACAACAATAGTGTTTTTATTTTTTTTGAAATCATCCTGAAGTTTATAGGCTAAGGACGTTTTGCCATACCGGCGGGGAGAAACGAGAAGCATTTTGCTCCCAGACAGAAGCTCGTTCTTGAGTTTTTTTAATTCTTTTTCTCTGTTAACAAACCACTGTCCAGTGGCTATGCTGCCGAAATTAAATGGGTTCATGCGCTGGACTCCTTATTATTCTAAATAGAGTAACTCCTATTGGAATAATATCACATAAAATCACCCTCGTCAAATTTAAGTTGTTTTTTGTTGTTTTTAACAAAAACAGGCCCAAGTGTCATGCAATGAAATGAGAACAAGGGCACATTTAAGGTGGTTTATTTGGCATTTTTTAGTCAGATGTATCAATAATAACCATTAGTATCGGTTGATTTCTCGTAGTTTGAGGGGAGAAAAGCCATGCTTAAATTTTAAAGGATGCTTCTTCAATTTATTGTTTAAATATCTTATTTTTTGCAGAGAGGTCCATTCAGATAAAGCTTTGATCAGAGATTCGGTTAAGTTATTCTCTTTCGCCATATCTCTGACTTCTTTGATGAGTTTATCGGGAATAATGGCCGTGACTTTCATACGATATAATATACGATGATGTATACGAAAAATCAAGGGAAAATAAGCCGTGTTAATGGGAATAGACTTTGCCGAATTCAGTGATGATGCGCTGGATTTCTTGGAGGGAATAAGAAGCCAGTTTTTTTTGGTTTTTAATGGAAGCGCTGTCTTGGGATTCCAGATCTCCCAGGATAATGATGTTTTCGTCATTGAGCCGGTTGGCTGGGCCGGTGTAATTAAAACTGCCGGCAATAATAACCTGCTTGTCCAGAACCATGAGCTTGTGATGAAGTTTGCCTATTTGATGACTTGGGGCCACTGTAAAAATCTTAACCCCGGCTTTGGCCAATGGCTTTGTGGCAGCCCAGGACTGAACCCCTTGTTTTAAGTCCATAGCGCCGGTAATGGGGATTTTGACCTTTCGCAGCAAAATCATTTGATCATCAATCCCGCTGGAATTGGAAAAAGTAAAAATAGCAAATTCCACGCTTTTTCTGGCTTTGGCCATTTGCTTCATGATTTCCATTTCCGGGTTATGATCCGGAGCAAAAAGCACCCGCACAGGAATGCCAGACACTGTCACATCCTTGGGCGCTGGGTCATGGCCTTCATTGCGCTTGCCAAAACGACCTTGCGCAATCTCAGCAAATTCCCGTGCATAAATTTTGGCCACATTGGCATTATGAATCATCACCAAATGATTTAAATTGCGGGTGGTGCCGGTTTCTGTAAAATTCGTAGACCCGGTCAAAAGACTTTTCCGGTCCCGCACAATAAACTTTTGATGGAATATGCTCGTGTTATAATCCGCCTTCACATCAATATTGGCCCTAAGCAACTGATTGTGCAAAGTGCGGTTGATTTCATGTTTGCCTTTTGACTGAGAAGGATCCTTGAGGGAAGGGGCCTCACGCAAATAATCATGCTCAATCACCACTTTCACCAAAACTTTGCGCTGACGCGCCCTAATCAATGCTTCTGCAATGGGCGGACAATCCAATTCCTGCACAGCCACTTCCAAACGCTTTTTGGCCTTATCAATAAACCCCACAATGGCCTCTTCCAAATTATCCGGCCCGCCCGCCTGATGCGGCCCCATCAACATCTCAATATTTCCAATTTTCATTGGCATAATACATCTCCCTAAACCGGATAACCCGGAAATAACCAAATTCCAAGATACAATAACCAAATAATAACCAAGGACCAATTTCCAAATTTCAAAAAACAAGCGCCCATTTTAAATAACAAAATTGAAAATCTGCAAATATCCCTAAAGACGGGCAATGGTGATATAAAAAGGCTTCTCAGCCGCAGAGGAAAAAGGAAAAAGCGCTTGGAGTCCGGCCAAAAAATCTAAATAAGCATCAAAGGACATGTCATGCTGAGGGAGATTTCTCAAAGCATCAAGAGAATCACGTCTCTGAGGGTCCAAACCATCCTGTTTAAAATCTTCTCTTTCTTCCGGACTAAGCTTCATCAGACACCTCTTTCAAAAGCTTATCCAATTCCGGTTCCATATCAAAAATTTGATAATATTCTCTCACCAACTCCATGTCCATTTTGTCCCGGTGAAGCCTGAGAAGAGACTTAATATCAGGCATGTCTTTTTCCCGACGATGCGCACTATTGGCAATGGCCTGAATTTTCAGCCCGATAATGTCTTCAGGCACAATCACTTTAAATTTAAATTGCCCGCCAAACCCTTCTTTCATATGGGCTCTTTTGAGCATTTCCAAAGCGTATTTCCGGTGCGCCAGCAAAAAATCCAGCCGTCCGAGAGAAGGCGTCTCCCCCAAAAAATGCACACTGTCTTTGCTTTCATGCACCAATTTATACCCTTTTTCAATCAGCAAAGGCTTTATCTTTCCCATGTCTTGAGAAAGAATCAAAAAATCCACATCCGAGGTCGCCCGTGTGACCCCAGCCGCTTGAAGAGCAAACCCCCCGATAAAAGCAAAGTCCACTTTCTCCTTTTGGTATATTTCCAGTAAAAATCTCAAGACATCAATAAAATCCATAATCTCTATTATACCAATTCTAACAATAAAACATCTGTTTGCAGATTTTAATTGGTAATTGTATCTTGGTTATTGGTTATTATTTGGTTATTGTATCTTGGAATTTGATTATTGACAGCTTACCCAGGTTGGGTCATGATAAATCAACCAGGCGGGAGACCAAAATATGGTCATCTTTTGACAAACTGGGCTGGAGCTGACAATGAAAAACACGACCGTCATAGACTTTGCGTTGGTTTAATTCATTGATCACTTTTGTGAAATGCCTTTTGCGCTGATTTCTTCTTTTGTGCCAATCAGCAGGGGGGAGATTCAGCAATTCAATTAAACGGCACAATCCCACAGAATGTTCTGATGAACCACGGCTTACCAAAATAGGTTCTAAATATAATCTGACCAAATAAGACAATTCTCCTCTGATAGACAGCATATCCAATGGCCGGCTCACCACCCGACGGTTGTACAATTGCTGACTGTAGCCTTTATCAAAATAAACCGTCATATTGGTTTCTGCATTAATGGCATGCTTGTCCACCAAACTGGCTGATTTGAGTATTTTAAAACCAATGCCTTTGAGTCCCAAACTTTTATACTCCGGCACTGCTGAATAATCCAGATAATAAGGAAAAACCGATAAATCATATACCATATCTGCCAGTTCAATCCTGTCTTTGCCGCCAATATTATGCCGCCCCAGCAAACCAGCCAAATTCCGGATGGACACATGGCAGTAAGCAGAAATAGCCCCATTGGGGTACCGCAAAAATTGACATCCCTGTTGAACCCATATGTTCTCAATCGCACCCAGAACCTTGGCATGCTCGACTTTTAAAATACCGCGCTCATCACCACCGGGTTTAATACGGCCGCGCACCAAAGGCACACGAAAAGAAGCCCCATCCAAAGACCGCAGCACCACTGACACTTTATCACTTTTGGCCTTATTGGATGAAAAGGTAAAAAATCCTGGCTCAAGCAGAGTCACCCAAGGGATAGAATCTTTTGAATAAGGTAAATCCACTGCCAATGAGTCCTCAGCTTTTTCTGGGTCAAAAGTCACAGGTGTTAGCTCAGTGAATAAATCCAGTTGAGTGGGGGAAAAATAGGTTTTTGAAAAAACCACAGGTTCTGAACTTTTTTCATCTGGGTTACTTAGTGGTTGAATATGGCTCAATTGGTTTTGAAGAAGCTTTGTGAAATACTTGGCTGGATCTTTGACATAGCCTGTTTGCATTTGCATGCGGACTTCACCTAATTCTTCTTCAACAATACCGCATCCCAGTTGCTTGACAGCTTTTTTATAAAAGAGTGTGCTGTGGGGGGATTTGGTCACATCCAAAATTCTGTCAATAAGGTCGTGTTCTTGTGTAATACTCAATAGATAACTCCTGTTTGGTTTGAAAAATCATTAATTGTCTAATGATTTTTCTTTAATATTCTTTAATGATTCTAGAAAGCCTTATTTTTCGTTGACAACACTGTTCCCAAAACCCCCAGCCACTGTTCCTGATTCCCCTTTGCCCCGTTCCCAAAACCCCTGGCAAAGTGTTCCTGAAACCCCTAGTGGTTCAACCGTTTTAATTTTATGGACTGTAGCCTGCCGATTTATCGGCTCTTTTTTGATTTTATCCGTCAAATTAAAATGGTTGAACCACTTTGACATTAAAGTCTCGTGTTTTTGTGTTTTTTCGTAATTGCCCAATTTATTGGGCGCCTTTATAAATACGCCCGATAAATCTAGCCATATTCGGCTTTAGACGGAGGGCAATGACAAGAACCGAAGCCGTCACGCCAAAAGTAAAGAAGCGTTAGACGCACTACACCAGACATAAAATTCATATATTTTACCTATTTAAGTAATTACCTAAATAAGCTTAAAGAACGGAGACGAACCCCGCCCCTACGACATATCTGAAGCATCCGTGGTTGCTATTATCATTTTCTGATATGCCAAAGGGACTTTGAGCGGCCCTGGCCTTTTTTAAAGAACAAAAACCCGAATTTCTCTAATTTTTTGGACGAATTAGACAATGTTTTGTGATTGGCATTTAAAATGTCCTGGAGATCACGAAGCCCCATTTGAATATCATGATTTTTGTCTTCATTGATTTTGAGCCAAGTTAAAAAGCCCAAATCAAACAATGTCAAAGTATTGGCATTGTGGGATGAAGGCCTTCCACGCTGGCGAAACTTTTTGGGGGTGGACAAACTTTTTTTATATTGATCGACGAAAATGGTTCTGATTTTGCTATTATTAAGCCACACAAAAAAACTCCATGGTTTGTTGTTAAATCATTATTAAGCCACACAAAAATAATGCCAAAAACAAAAGCGCGTGTCAATAGAATTTTAAAGAAAATATGATATTGTAGATATAAAAGATGGTAAAACATGGAAAATACAAAATCTTGTATTGAAAAGTGAGAAATATAGGGAAGAGGGAGTATTGAGGAGAATATTTGATTTATTTGATGAATGTTTCTTGGTTATTTTTTGGTTATTGTTTACTGGAATTTGGTGGTTTTTATTTTACATGTTTCAAAAAAAGACAAGATAGGATGTTTTGAAGAATTTTTTTATTTATTGTACTTGTCTTTTATTGCAACATCTGGTATGATGGTTTTTATGATACCTTTGGGGAAAAACGAATTACTCTCGATACTCGACGCATCCCATGCTTACCGCCAGCACCTCAGTAAGCTGTCTTTTCCTTACACATTGACTTATTTTGCATTGGTTTCGATACTTTTGCCTGAATCCGGATACGGCGAAGTGCCTTTGAGCAAGTTAATAAAATACTTTAACAAATCCGTGCAAATTGCTAACAGACAACAACTTGAGAAGATCGGCCTTCTTTCTGTTTCCCGCGTTAAACACACATCACCCAGTATTATGCGCAGGCTTTCTATTGTGCTGGCCCCTCAATATAAAGCAGAGGGACCTGGCCCTAATATTCTACAGGAATCGGATTTTGACTATATCAAGCTGCTGCAGGACAGGGACATGCAAGCCAGAAGAAGTAAATGGACAGATCCTGATGACTGGGATGAAGACAAAGTGATTCGTTTGCCTCGAAAATGGTGCAGGTCATACATTCTGGATCTTTTGTACCGGTGTTTTGCCACAGAAAACACAGTCAACCAGCAGCAAAAAGCCTTTTTGGCTTATGTGTCCAGATGCACGCAATGGCGCGGCCGGCGCCTTTTGGCAGAAGTGGGCCGCATACGGCGAGAATGGATTCAAAAACGCGGCGCACAACATTCCCTAGAAGTCACCATGGAAACCATTCCCACCACATCTTCCATGGCCAAACCTCACCCCCTAGACCGAAAAACCCACTGGGACAAACTCAGGATATGAGTGTAGGTTTCCACAGTTTATTTCACACACTCCAAATAGGGGGGAACCCAACAATCGTGTCATGAGCCGCAAAGTAGGGCAATAAGTGTATTTAAAGGGGGGTATTTGCCATTTTATTTAGAAAAAAGCAGGCTCTTTTTCTGCAAAACGTGGGATTTTTTACTTAAAACCAATTACAAGCTCTTTCCCAGCCACCTGAGCGATTTTCTCAAGGGGATCAAGCCACGGACCTATAGACTGTGCACATCATATCCAATTTTAGCATCCAGAGAAGGGCTATAAATATTTATCCTCCCGTGTTCTTCAACCTTAACCAATCCAGCCTTGACCAGTTCTTTAATACTCCGAGAGACATTTGGATGCTTCATCTTGATTGTATTGGCTAATTTCATTGTTGTGATGTTTTTCTTTTCAACAATTACTCCTAATATATTCAATGCTGTGGGAGATATTTGCTTCTTATCGATTTTTTCCTTTGCCAAACTGACAATCAAGGGCTTTGCAATGGCTAAATCTATGGTTTTGATAACCGCATCTCCTGCTATCAATGACAATAAGTTCGTGCATACCCCAAAAATATATCTCAATCTTCCGTTTGTTATATCATACAAATACTCGACAACATCATCATTGATCGGATTTGTGACTTTGTTTTTATTGAAAGCATAATGCTCTAATCTTCGTAAGATAAGAGATTTGATGTTTTTTAATGATAAAGGCACAATTTCAATGTCAGCGCTGATGACATCATCAAGCCTGTCTACCTGACTTGAAATAAAGCCTTTGAGCCCTGTATCGCCAACCAATAACCAACAGTAACCTTCAATTAAAAAAATGTCTCTGGCATCATTCAATATTTTTTTAAGTTCTTCTTTTTCCAAAACAGTCCCTAAGTCAAGATTATTAAGGTGAATGATGGCCCCGTTTGAAAAACCGTTTTTTCTTATTATCTTACTCAGTTCTTTCATGTGCATAATGAGATTGACATTGGGGATTGTGGGGGGAAGCGTCACAGTTTTTGATTCCCCAAATTGGCCGCCTAATACATAGGCCTGCAAGCCAATGGTTTTGTATGTTTCTTCTATCACATGAACAGATCTTTTGATCCTTAAAAATTCTTTATTGTTTTTGACTTTTGGACATTTTTTCTCAGTTGCCTGAACTATTGCTGACAGAACATTTGTTATCAGCATTTCGACTCCCCAATCTCTTTTTACTGATATTTCAATATCAGGGGTTAAATGATTTTTTGAAGTAAATCTTGCATAATTGGCAAATGATGTTGTTCCAACGCCTCTTCCGCCTTCAATAATGATTCTTGCGTTTCGGCCAGACAACACAGTTTTGCATTTGTTGATTTCTTTTTCTCTGCCGACAAATAAATCCAGGCTGTATTCGCCAATAGGGTACTGAGAATACGGATTTTCTTTTAAACCCCATTTTTCCCACATAAAGCACCTCCTGATAAATTATGTATCATATTGTATCAATTTTTTGATACATATTACAAATCGTATCAATGCGTATCTTCATGATGATACTAATATGCGAATATGCGGCAAATGTTACGGAACACAAAATGTGGCAAAAATGGCCGCACTCAAAAGTTACAATAATTTTACAATTTGTTAAGGTAATCTTAAGATCATATCAGTATACTTATTATTATATTGTCACAACAAATGAGGGAGATGATGACACATAAGCGTTTTCATTTTACACCATTGTTATGTCTCCGCATTTTGTTATGCGGGGTGTTTGTATTTTCCAATGTCTTATTTGTCTATTCTGCTGAATCCAGTTTTTGGGCTGAACGACGGAAAGCCGCACAAAAGTTTCAGAAAAATTCTTCTCATTCCATTTCAAAAAACAATCATCCATCTCCTTTGTCCTCACAAAAGCATAAGCTCCTGGCGCAACTGCCACAAGCGAGTCATGTTAATTTTGGTGTTGATAACACTTCTGTAGGTTCAGGTATTCAGTCCACCAATAACATGCCGCAGGGGGTTTTACCTCAATCATTTTCTTCTTCAAAAGAGGCGCATTCCTGGCTGTCCTCTTTGATTCTTCCATACGGACACATCCGCGACATACATCTCTCTCCATCACCTGACGCGCCTTTGATCATTCATATCCAGGACGCGCATGGCATTGAAGAAGCCCAAAAGAATATTGCTTCTATGATTCAGGAATTGAAAGAAAAGAGAGGAATTGGCCTTGTGGGAGTGGAAGGCGCGCATGGCGCTTTTAATATTGAGCCGCTCAGGGATTTCCCAGAGGACTCAGTCACAAAAGACATTGCTGATTATTTTCTGAAAAAAGGAAGAATTGGCGGGCCAGAATATGTGGGATTCACATCCCCTGAGCCGCCTGTCCTGTGGGGGATAGAAGATGTGCCATTGTACTTGGCCAATATTCAATCCTTGAAAAATTCCATGAAGCAAAAATCTATTTTAACAACCCGTTTGGACCAATTCACCCTTCAATCCAAAAACCTGAAACAAAAAATCTATTCAAAAGAACTAACTGAATTTGACCGACATTATCGTGCATACCAAAAACATGAAGAAGGACTGGGCAAATATGTTGCTTATCTGGCCAATAGAAATTTGAAATTGGAGATGAGTAATTGGGAAAAGCAATATTCAAATATTAATTTATTGACAAAAGCGCTCAAGCATGAAAAAACCTTGGATTTTAAAGTCGTGGAAAAAGAGCGGGTGCGGCTCGTCGAGGTTATGGTTAAAAAGATGTCCAAAGAAAAATTGGATTTGTTGGTGCAAAATAGCCTTTATTACAGAATGGGTCAAATGTCCTATGGGAATTATCATCAGTTTCTCAAGACTTTGTGCGCCCAAAACAGAATCAATTTAAAGAATTTTGGCCAGCTGAATTCATACATTGATTATGTGCTTTTGGCTGAAAAGATTGACAGAAATGCACTGCTGGATGAATTAAATGAATTAGAAAAAAACACCCAAGACAGTCTGGTTCAAACGCCTGAACAAAAAAAGCTGGTGTCTGTCAATCGTCATCTCACCCTGCTGAATAAACTGGCCAGCCACAACATGACACCCAATGACTGGATGCAGTATGACAAGCACCGGCAAGAAGTGCTCAGAGCAGCTTCAGAACTCAGCGCGCTTGACAAGAGGGGCGGGGAGAAAAACAAAAGTGATGGGGATATTGTGGGCCAGGGCTTTGGCCCTGATCAAAAAGCCAGTCCTCCTCTGGCCGCTGATCATCAACCACTCACCACTTTAATACGGCCTTTTGAAAACTTCTGCCGCTACGCCTCTCACCGTAACAGCGCTTTGACTGACAATCTTCTTTTGAAAATGAAGCAGGAAAAAGCCAATGCCAGTGTGATGATTGCCGGCGGATTTCACACACACGGGCTTACCCAAATTCTACGCAACAAAGGCGCCTCTTACGTGGTTGTGACCCCCAAAATCACGGAAATCCCCAAAGACCATAATTATTTGGACGTGTTTGCCCGTGATCCCCTGCCTTTGGAGAAACTCTTTGCCGGCGAAAAAATCTCTATGGTATACCCGCTTTCCACTGTGCATGATCCAGTTTCTTCTGATTATCAGCCAGATCATCATGATCTGGGAACTCAGTGTATATTTTTTCAAAGCCTGTTAAACACGATTACTATGCGTGTTAATCAATTATGGAATAAACAAGCTGAAGAAGATCTAGAAACCATCGCCAAAGAAAGGGCTGGCAGATTCGGATTGCCTGTGGCATCATGCGATATTAAGAGTGTTGGTGCAAAAACAGCAAAACAAACTTTAATCACTCAACAAGGGAATTCTATTTCTGCTGCTGCCTCAGCAGTTTTATCCGCACCTGCCTTAGCCCGTCGAGCCGGCATGGCAAATCCCGCCATAGAATCCCGCATAGGAAAAGTGAATGTCATTATCGGACAGGTTCAGAAGACTTTAAATGCCTGGATGGCCAAAGCCTGGGGTTTCTTTAAAAGAACAGGTTCTTTTTATGGACAAATCAGCACCCCATTGCCTTTGAGCCTTGCTAAGCATAGGAGGATCACCCTAGGAGCTGCGGTGGGGAGCATAATTCTTGTTGTGTCTTCATTTTTCGGAGGCCACAACTTAACGCCTTTCCTTGAGGGAGGTTTGATCCTTCTCCTGCTGTTGACAGTGAGCACCGGATCAGTATGGGGTCTGATTGCTCTGTTTTTAAGACAAACAGTCAAATCATCGAACACTTTTAACCGGGATGACTGGGTTGCCTCATACGTGTCCACGTGGGCGTCCCTGCCGGGGAAACCAAAGGTCCGATTCTCTCAAACCTCTGAAGCAGCAGATCGTGTGGCAGAATATCTGCCAAACGAGGAAGTCATAAAACTGTCCCCGCTTTTCCTGGCGCAATGGCAAAGTCATAAAATGAATTGGCTGAAGCGCCTCCTATTGGCCCATGCCCTGGCTTGGGAAGGATGGAGGCACCGTTTCAGCAGTAGCCGTTTCTCCCTTTTTAAAAATCGTTCCATTCAAGATTTCCTCCTCTTCCTTATTAAGCCCGTATTCTTGATGCACTTCATGTTCCAAAGAATGACTGATCAATCTGCGAAAAAAATTAAACTTGGTTTCACGCCAGCCAATGTGCCGGATCAGTTCCCGGTTTTCGTACGCATGTGCGCTTACGGTGCGCGCCATATTTATAGCCAACCCTGGAGGGAAGTCCGAAGGGGAATGAGGAGAGATGGTCGGATTCAAACACCGGATGGATGGATAACGGCCGTTGATTCGCGCTACCATAGAGATTTTCAAGAGTCAACCACGATCACGGCAATAGGCAATAACGGTGAAATGGTAGAGGTAAGGCGGATCTGCGAACCCGTAGAATCATCATCCTTGACAAAGGACGATATTGCTTCGCTTTATGCTTCAGGCGGGCTGATTGACAGGGCCATGGCGTGTATCGCGCCCTTTGCCCTGAGCGGGTCCACGAAAGTGCCCCTTGAGCTGCAAGAAAAACTGGAGATTATTAATATTGACGGCCCAAAAATCACTTTGCGGTATCAGGATCAAAAGAGCGGTTATGTAGTGCTCTACCACCCACTGGATGAGATTGATGAGGGAGATGCCAGGGGAAGAAGTTTTAAGCAAGAGATATTCGACCCTAATGGGAAAAGGCTTGGGGTCATCAAGGGCAAGACGCTGATCGAGTTCACGCCACCAGCTCGCGCGACAACATGGCAATCAGATATTTTGGGAATGATCATTTTCTTTACCTCAGCAACGTTAATGATAGCCAAATGGTTCCTTTTTGATGGGTCTGCGGCTTGGGCAATTGGGGGAGTGTTGATAGCCTTAATGGTTCGTCCATTAACATCTATCCTTGTGGCACCGCTCAATGAAATTAAGCTGTTTGAGGACACTTTGCAAGCCATTGAGAATGCCCATGACGGGAACAAAGGCATTCGGTCCCCAGCCATGTGGATACAAGAGCAACAAAAAACAGCAGAAGAAAAAGCAGCAACTTTTTTAACAAGGCTGATTCCCGGTGCGCCTCTTTTGGCAATGGCAGGGGGAAGCACAATGGCAGCGGCAGTTCCTTCATCTGGCGTTCTCCCTATGCTGGCAGGCCGTGCGACCCAAGTGGCAATGCACTCTTTCCAAAATATGGTGTATTATGGAGTCCGATTTGGATTATTGTCAAAAGAAAAAGCAAAAACGATCCTGGGTTTTGTCCCTGCCCGGGCCACAACGGATTCTCAAGAAGACATCCCTTCAGTGCCTGTGGATGTGTCTGGGATGCCTGTTGTTGTTTGTTGGAAAAAGGGGATCGGGTTTGCTGAGCCTGATGAGCACAATATTGCCCGCGTCCTTGTTGGCGATGCTGTTATTTTGGACATAAATACAGTTAAAAAAACCGTCTCTCTTGTCAACTTACCAGATGAAAAAAAGACACTTACTTCTGATGAAATGTCGCTTCCCCTGAACAATCCAGTCCCCTTTGGCAGAAGTTCAAAAAATGATTTACACATTGGTCATAAACGTGTTTCTGGTATGCATGGGAGCCTGCTGTTAACGGAAAACGGGATTCTTGTGCAAGACGGGCATGAGGGGAAGTTTTCGACCAACTCAACGTACCCTATGATTGATGAAAGCACAGCCATGGCCTCAGAAGAAAAGCATGACTTACAGACCCATGCCACAAAAGTGATTGAAAAACTGTCAGAACGTGATAAGGAAAGGTTGGCCAGCGTGCTTTTGGATTCATCTTTTTTTCAAAATGAGCAAACCAGTCTTAATAACGATATTTTATTTAACATTCTTAAGATATTGGATTCCCATCATATTAAAAATCCTGACGTTCTGATCAAGGGACTTCGCTCTCAAAGAGCAGATGTGTTTCGATATTTTCTCATTTCAACAATTGCCCAGCTCAATAGAACCCCTGAAACAGCAGAATCATTTAAACATTTGAGGGATTTTCTATTACAAAAACTTGATGACCCTGCCAGCCTCGGGCAGACCCCTACAATCAGCAAAAGCTTATTGGCTGATCTCCTGGGATATATAGGCGAGCTGGATATGGCGGTTTCATTAAAAGAAGAAAGTGATCTTATAAGTGACGATCTCCCTGCAGCGGTTCTTGTTCAAGTCCGCCAACGAGAAGAAAAGCAGCACTCTTTAAAACCTATTCCCGAAGAACGGCATTCTGCAAAAGCTCTTTTTCCTGATATTGGCTGGCTGGATAAAAAAACTTATCAAGAGTATGAAAACATCCGGAGCGAGGAAGAACAATGGCTGGCAGCGGCAAATGATGTGTTTGAAATAGGCCGCACACTTCTTCTTCCACATGAGGACGAATCTGAGAATTTCCTTGAAAACAAAGAATCTCTGATACTAAAATGGAAAGAACTTCATGACTTTTTATCTTCTCTAAACGATGACGGCCAACGGTTGTTCCTTTATGTTTTTTTTGGATATTATTCTCAGTTAGAGACTCTTGTGACAAAAAAAGACATTGTTCATTTGCCGGCTCTTTTTGCCTGGCTGGTCGGACTGATAGAAGACTCGCCCTATCCTGAAAAACACATTGATTTGCTAAAAAAACTGACTGATCGAAACAATTTAGGTTTTGTGAAGACATTGGACACAGCATTGGCTGAAGAAAATCAATTGACTTCCCCATGGTTTGCTGACTCGGAACAAGAAGTGTCTTTTGCCCGAAAGAGCCATAAAGGATCCTCTAAAGCTTTTGCTATTCCTGATTCTGCATTGAAAAAAACATTGGGCCTTTTGGAAAAATTTACGCAGGCCCCTTCTGCCTTTTTAGAATCCTTGGACAATATCCCACGTTCGGGTGTGCCTCCAAAAATATTACTGGCTGACCTTTCCGAAAACACGCGTTATGACCGAACAAGGGTTAAAACATGGCCTTTGCCGGATAAAAGCCGTCTTGTGTCCAAAAGGATTCATCCGCTAAAAACCTTTTATCCTGAAGAGGAATGGGTCTTGGCTGAGCGTTTAAGACCTCTTGTGCAGTCTCTTTCCCATGACGAATTGGTATTTGATGTGCAGCAATTTGTGGGCATTGTGTCTGATCAGGAAAATTTTTATCTTCTTTCCCATCAGGAAGACGGCTTTGACGCTGAGTTCATTTTGGAAAAAAGAGACAAGAATTATGACCTTGAAAAAGTGCGCAAGGGAGTCAGACGGCTTCAAATGCGCGTGGGCGGGTTTCATGCGGATTTAAAAAAACGCAATATTGTTGTGACTGTTCTTCCAGACGACCGTTATAAGTTTACATTGATTGATTTTGAAACAGATTCTCTTGCCCTTGAAAATGCCTCTGTATTTGGGCCATGGACTGAAACAATTGCCCGTGATTATTATCAAAGTGCTGTGGCGGATTTTCGTGCAGAATTCGGATTATCTGATCCTGCAATGGATTTGGTTTTTTCAAAATTATTCCATGAAGGATTTCACTTTGACAAAGTAGCGGAAATTGTCAGGCGTTTTGACACCAATGCTGATGTCATCCCGGAACTTGACTCTTTAGATTTAGAGAAGGGAGAAGGGTGGGTTGATTCCTATGTGTTTGATATTCTTGATGAGATTGAACATACAATGAGTCCTGAAACAGCTTCTTTGCTCTCTCCTTTGGGAATTCAAAAAAATGAATACAAGGCCTTTGTCAGTTTTTTAAAAAAGGTGCGTAGAAAAAGGAAGAAACGTGAAACTTTTATCAGCAGATTGTTTGAGATCCAAACCTTCCTAAAGCAATTGAGCCAGTGGGACTATGCCAATCGATTCCCGCCAGAAGCGAATTTTTACAGAGGAATTTCCGACGAAGAGGAGCATGTTTCTTTAGAAAAAGGTGTGGCTCAAGTCAATAACCGGTACTTCACTCCTGAAAAAAAGATTGCTCACGGCTATGCGCATCATTCTCTCATCACTGCCCGCATCCCTGTTGAAGCGGTTCAAGCCAGCGGATGGGTTTATCATATAGAAAAAAAGCAGAAGGACGAGGAGTTTGAACTACTCATTGCAGGACATATTGATGTCAAAGAAATTGATACTCTCCTGCCTCAAGAAAATGTTGATGAAGAAAACACTGACCCGAGCCGCGCCACCACATTTGGCTCGGATGTCGTTGGTATGATTATTTTTGGCGTGCCTATCCTTTTTGGAATTGCGATTTTAGGAGGTGATCAGTGGGCATGTATTGCCGCGCTTTTGGCTTCACCAGTGGTGGTAATGATATCCATGTTTCTGACCTCTGTATCTGGTCTTGCAGGCGCATGGGAATTTCCGGCCCTTCAGCGAAGCGTAGAGGCCTGGGCTTTGTCGCATGGGGCGGCAGTGGGCAGTGACAAATTTAACCGCCTCATGGCTGCCGGGAATCTGTTTATGGAACGCCAGAGGGAAGCAGAAATAAGTGCAGGTCCATCAACGCGCTCAGGCAGGGCAAAAGCCATGTTTTGGGGAAATCAGAGATTCTGGGCTGGTTTCGCAGCGCATGTGTCAGCTCATTCCGAGCAAAATATGGACTATTACCGTTTGCAAGCAGCCAAAGCCTGGCAATGGACATTAGAAATTTTGGGGTATCTGGGCTTTCCAATGACCAACTGGTCAGCATCAACAATAAAACGGATCACTCAGATACAGAAAAAATATTCGTTTAACCCTATTCGGGCAACAACGAAAAACAAAGAATCTTTATCTCCATATTCAGATTCAGACAGAACTATTGCAGAAATGAAGAAAGATCTGGATAGTTGGATGCTTAAGAGTCAAAAACGGGGAGAATTCATTCATAGAGGATATGCTGAATTTTTGGATGGGATCGTACGCAAGGCTGCTGAAATAGCCAATCTGCCGAAACAAGTCACATTGCTGGCGGCCGGAAGTTTTGCCAGGCAGGAACCTCCTCATGGGACTGATTTTGATCTTATTGTTGTTGTGCCGGATAAGTTGCTTGAAGAAAATAAAGATCTTACAAAACAACTGACCGAATTTAAAGACATGTTAGAGTCTGTGGATTATAAAATTGACTTTGATGTTGTCCCTTCCGATGCAAGTGATGTCGGAAAAAGTCCGAAATTTTGGATATCGGAAAGCCTTCTGATTGACCTGATTCGGACAAAAAAAACCGATGATGTTCGAAAAAGAGTGCTGCTTGATTTGCGGGATATTCGAAACAATTCTCATACCAATCTGATTTTGAATAGAATAAGAATGGCGGTGAAAACAGCCTATTTTGGGGTTGACGGAGAAGCAGCAACAATAATAAAAAGTATCATTGATATGATGCAATCCTCAATAGATTTTATGAGATTAGAAAACGGTAAGAATGAAAATGTAAAATCCACATTTGGTTTTTTAAGAACCATTAATTGTATTATCTGGGCCGGACGCTTAAAGAATAATCTTATCTCTCCTGAAAATGCCCTTGCCCAATTACAAGGGAATAAATTTCTTTCTGACGCTGAAAGGGATCAAATACAGGAGGCTCTCCATTTTTTCATTCGGTTACGCTCAGAAATTAATTTTTTGGCAGATGAATTTGAAAGGGACAAACAAAATCAAAAAGGGATTAAAAAATTTTTAAAGAAGTATACCACATTAATGCAAACTGCTGTTAAGCGCGGCTTTCTAAGTAATGATGATCTCCCTAAGGAAAATGAACTGAATGTTCCTATGGATAAAATATCAGAACATATTCGCCCTATTCTTGCACATAAATGGGGCATGAAGCAGGTTGAATTTGATCAATTATGGCGCGACCATCGTGATAATGTCCGGAGAATAGCTATTCGTATTATGAATGCTTTTGATGAGGAAAAACGAGATTTAAATCGTTTAGAGCCACGGTCTTTGGTGGGCCATAAACTAAAAACAGATGTTTTTATGCCTTTATTGGTAAAAGCATTGTCTGGCGTTGGGATGACTGCCCGGAATTCAGAATCTGTAAGCGGTTCAATGGTAAAAGCTTTGTCGAAATCTTTAAGCAATCTTGGATTTAAAAATGTTGATGATTGGGTAACAAAACCAGCTGACATCATAAGGCAAGCCACATTGGCGCATCAGCAAAGGAAAGTACTTCATGCTGTGATGGAGGTGTTGGGGTTCAGTCAACAAGAACCAAGCCAATATCAGCCTCGTGTTGATGAAATCAGAGATCAAATCAAAACAGTTTTTCCAGGCATGAAAATGGAAGTGGAGGTCATCACCCGGGTGCCGCAGAAAGGGGAAATTGCACATTTCCATTCTGAACAAATGGTGGGTTTTGATGTGAAGGCAGACGGGACAATAGAAGTTTTTGTTCATGAAACGCGTCTTGAAGAAGCCCAGAAAAAAGGACGCCTCAATAATGCTGTTATGACGGCTCTGCTGCACGAGTATTTGGAATTTCGGGGATTCAGTCATGACTTTTTAAGGGAAAATGGGCTGGTTCCTGGAAATACTCGAACAGAAAATCTGAGCACAGAAGAATTAATTGAGTTCGCTCAGAATTTGCTTATGCCCAGGCAGGTTAAAACACAAGCTGAATTGTTAAAAGACATTGTATTAGATGGTCCGGCCCGGCCTGTTGGGTTTGAAATCACCTTGCTGGGAAATATACACACTGATTCTGAGACTGATTTTGATGTGTTTATCAAACAAGGACTAAAAGCCCTTAAAGATGTGACAATCGGTTCAAGGAATATTGAGCTCTTATCTCAAATAGGGGTGTCTGAACAAGCATTGGGCACTGCTTTTGTTAAAGCAAAAAAGGACGCTGACTTCCGGCGGATTGTGTCCAAGCATATTTTTGAATTGCTTTTTCAGAAAAATCCTTTGGATTTGCCAAAAATTGTGAAGCTTTTTGCGCTCCTGCACAGCCAGGGAGTGAACAGTTCCTTATACAAAGAAATGTCTATGGATCCCTCAGAGGACTATCTTGTCTATCAGGCTGATGACAATGAATTATTGGCCCAATTGCCGTTTTATATGGGATTGAATGAAAAAGCCTCAATCCAGCAGGCTGCTGCTCATATCAATGCCATGGTGCAGGCCAATTACAGAGGTGTGATGGAAAAAACCTATGCCATGCACAGGTTTATTGAAAGCCAGCAGCTTGTTGACCAAGAGATCATCATATTAAATTATTCCAATGCCAATGAGTGGGGAGAACAGGAAAAAACCGGCATGACAGGTCTATTGGCTCAATTGGCCTATCAATACACAGCTGACCCAGAGTCCATGACATCAATGGCAGCGGCCATATCTCGAACACATGAAAATGAACAGGATCTGCTGCAAAGCATATTAGCCGGGCATGCTGAATTTGAGGTCCTGCGTGATCACATTCAACCCCTTGTCGGAGAAAATGTCAATACAGTTCAAGACAAAATTCAGCTTCTGCCTTTATTAAAACATTTTGACGGGGAGGGGAAATCTGTTCAGTTTGTCACTCATACTGAAGATGATGTGGACACAAACGGCCAGAAAGATGTGGTTGTGACTGAACTCAAGAGTCTGGCTGAAAGAATTCATAAAGAAATCCAAAAAATGCTCTTCCTTATCATTCAAGCTTAAACCATTTCATTTTGCCAAAGGGCGGGATGGATTTTGGGCTTACCCCAATGCGGTTTAGATAAGGAAGTAATTGCCCTCCGTCTAAAGCCGAATATGGATAGATTTATCGGGCTCTTTAAAACAAAAGCCCATGAAAAAGCGCCCAATAAATTGGGCAATTACAAAAATCAGGCTTATCTAAACCACAGTGGGGCTTACCCTTAATACCAATCTTCTAATCGAAGGGTTTTGACTTGCTGAAACTCCCGGGTATTATGTGTCACCAAGGTGAGATTGTTGGCCATGGCAGTGCCGGCAATAAGCAGATCCATGGTCCCTATGAGAGACCCTTTTCTTTCCAATTCAATACGAATCTCCGCTGACACACGGCTTTCTGCTACTCCAAATGGTATGACATGGCACGCCTCCATTAAATTTTGAAGCTGCGCATGTTTGGTTCTGGAATGAGTGGATTTTTTAATACCAACCTCTAACTCATAGATGACAATGGAAGGGATGTAAATGGATTTAGGCTCTTTTGAGAGAAATTTTGAATGAACATTCCCAAGCCCTTTAAAAAAGCAAATAAGTGTGTTGGTGTCTAAAGCGTACATTTAAAAAAGTTCTCTGGGGATGTCTTTTGCTTTTGGCTCACGGATCTCTGAAAGAGTGGGAAAATCGTTCCATTTCCCTGCAGCCTCTCTGACCTGCATGGGCCATTGGCTGTCCACTTCCTTTTTGACGAGCCTGGCAATCCATTGGCTGATGGATTTGCCAGACTTTTTCGCAGCCTGTTTAATTTTTGCAATGGTTGTATCTTCGAGATAAATAGTAATTTGCGCCATATATTTCTCCGTCTAAAACAATTAGGGCCTACTGAAAAAATCCCTGATCTAAAAAAATTAAAAATCTCCCTTCTTTCCCTTCTCCCGGTAACACGGGAGAAGGTGGCCGAAGGCCGGATGAGGGGAAGTGCATTTAGATTCTCTTGATCGCCGTGTTCAGATTCATACTCAGCAATCCCATCCGAATCCACATCTCTTCACCACCCGCCATCCGATACAAGATTTTGTCT
>JANQER010000072.1 GCA_028278255.1 Elusimicrobiota bacterium
GTCCACCTGCGACGACGGCAAACGGTGCCACACGTTTTTGGTTTCATCCAGCCAATAGATTGATAATGTTTTCACGCGCACCGGCGGGTTGGTGCCGTCTACTTCGCCATTGTTGTCCGCGTCCAAATAGTTTAAGGACAAGGTCACGGTTCTTTTGAAATCGCTGGTTTGCAAGGCGCCAAATGTGTCATATAAGTCAAGATCCACCACTGAGCCTGCAATGGGCTGCCGGTATGAATCCTGCATTTGGGTCATAATCTTTTGCGTGGCTGCGTATACTTGGTTTTCCGGAAGAACATTGCTAAGCAAAAACCCATTGTCCTCTGTAGCTTGAGCCGCTATATCCAAAACAAATCCCTTGGCATCATCTCTGAACACATTTCTGTCCTGAGCAGTCATCACTGTTAAAAACTCCTGTGTATATTCTTCTGACAAGGCATTGCCTTGGATATCCAGCACCCCTGTGGACAGTGCGATTTCATACAGGCTGTTGCCCGGTAAATCCGTGTCCGGTGTGAACACAAAAATGTCCTGTGCGCCATTGGATGAGAATGTGCCGCTCACATCCACAGACACTGACGCATCTGAATTGCTGCGTATCTGCCTCATTTGGAATGAGGACAAAACCGTGTTAACACGCACAGGCTTTGTGAATTGAAAAGTCAGAGTCGTATTCAAAGGCGTGGCATATGTGTTCACCTGCGGAGAATTCAAAACAACAGCAGGCGGGATTTGGCGGGATTCAACGCCAAAAACATTGGATTGAGCAGACCAATTGCCAGAGGAATCATGAGACCACAAAGCAAAATAATAAGTGGCTTCTGAAAAAAGTCCAGTGACAAGAGCGCTTTGGCTTGCGCCTTGAAGCACATGGCCGGTGGAGAAAATGACCTGTGCGCTGCTCGTGCTCCACACCACTGACAAAGGATCATTGGTGTATTGAATATAATATTTTGCTCCCGGATCCAGTGTTTTGGCCCCATTGTTATCCCCGGGAAAAATCCATGACAAAACAACTTCTCCGGGCTGAATGCCTGTGATGCCGCTGAGATCTGTGACAGGACCCGGAGGATAAATATCCAATGTCATGGCAGAAGCGCTGTCAGCAGCGGATTCTTGGCCTGTGGTGTCCACAGTGACAATTTTGTAAAAATACGTGGTTTCCCGCAAAAGACCTGAATGCACATGAGAAAAAACATTGGTTGTAAAAGTCTGCAAATCTGAAAACCCGGTGTCAGAAGATGTGGTGCTATAGGACAACATGTAGTGATCCACATAGGATTCAGGCGTGTCCAAAGGCTGTGCCCAGGCCAATGTGATTTGTGTGAGCCCGGGCACAGCAGACAAAGCCGGCGGATTAGGATCCGGATGACCCGCCTGCACTGTGGCCCCGTTCGACATTGTGGAATAATTCGGCACATTGTCAGCTGTCCAGATCCTCATATAATAAGTGGCCTCTAACAGCAGATCAGTCAACGCATAAAATTGTGTTTCATTTATGCCAGTGCTTGTGGAGATCACCACTTGTGCCTGGTCAGTGGAAGCAGCAGCCATGTCAGCTATCACAGTGCTGTGATAAATATAAAAAGTTCCATTGGCCACGGTTGGGGCTGTCCAGGTTAATTCTATTTCCCCATATTCATTACCAGAAGCGCCTATTAAATCTGTTATGGGATTGACAGCCGCGCCATACACAGTCTTCCCACATAATAATATGAGTAGAAATAATATTAAACAACATGATCTATTTGTCTTTACATACATATCTGCCTCTTTATTCTGATAAGCCGGGCTTTTCCGTCCTCTACGACCATGAATTTCTCTTTGCTCTTTGCCCTTTGCCATCTTTTCTTTTGCACATTTAAATATATTCCATAAATGCCATTTTATCTAGCCCCTAAATTTCTTTTCAAAGCCTTGGCCGCTTCAATGGCCTTTTCCAGCACGCGCTGGTCATTGGGATTGATCAGCAA
>JANQER010000074.1 GCA_028278255.1 Elusimicrobiota bacterium
GCCGGCCATGACGCTTATGTTTGTGTTGGTTTTTGTGGTCATGGGATTGGTCTCTTATAATAATTTGATTATTGAAAACACGCCTCAGGTGGATCTGCCGTTGGTGTCCATTAAAACGGTTTATTTTGGGGCTTCCCCCGAAGAAATCGAGACGCAGATCATCAAGAAAATTGAAGACGCTGTGGCTGAAATTTCCCAAATCAAGAAAGTCAAATCATGGTCGTACGAGAATTACGGCCTGGTGATGATTGAATTTGAAGTGGGCGCAGATGTGAATGTGAAATCCATTGAGGTCAAAGACAAAGTGGATCCCATTCTCAATACGCTTCCCAAAGGAGCGGAAAAGCCTGAAATCGGGAAATTTGATCCTCTGATTCAGCCTATTCTGGATTTGGTTTTACTCTATCAGGCGGGAGACGGCGACCAGCGCCGCTTGTTTGAATACGCTGACAAGAATCTGAAGGACCGTCTCACCGTGATTGAGGGCGTGGCGTCTGTGTCTATTTTTGGCGGCAAACAGCGTCAGATCAATGTGGATTTGGATCCACTGCTTATGCAAAAACACTTTGTGGCCGTCAATGATGTCACAGACGCCGTGTCTTCGAGAAATGTGAACATGCCCGGCGGGACCATTGACCGTGTGTCAGACACTTCTTCCGTACGCATGACAGGTGAATTTGAAACAGTAGAAGATTTGGCGCATATGACATTGGTCACAGCAGAAGGCAATGCCATTTCATTGTCGGATATTGCTGAAGTCACGGATGGGCATAAAAAAATCGAAACATATACCCGGTTCAATGGTCAAATGGCTGTGGGTTTGTCTATTAAGAAATTGTCCGACGGAGACGCTGTGAATATTGTGCGGCGTGTGGTCCGTCTTTTGCCCGGCATACAACAATCTTTGCCTAATGACATGCGTTTGGACATTGCTTTTGACGCCACCAAAATTATTTTGTCTGACACGCGCACCACTGTGGTGAATATTGTTTTTGGTATTTTTTTAACCATTACTATTTTGCTTTTGTTTTTGGGCAATCCGCGGGTCACGATTGTGGCAGGGGTGGTGATCCCGACTTCTCTTATTTCTACCTTATTCCCTATGGATTTGTCCGGGTTTTCCATTAACTTTTTGACATTGCTGGCAGTGGCCACGTGTTTGGGGACTTTGATTGCCAATGCTTTGGTGGTGATTGAAAGCATTGAGCTTCAATTGTCAAAAGGGTTGGACAGTGTGTCAGCGGCTGTCAAAGGCACACAGGAAGCCGGGGTAGCGGTTTTTGCAGCAGCCGGGACCAATGTGGTGGTGTTTACGCCTATTGCTTTTATGGGCGGTATCGTGGGACAGTTTATGGAGCAGTTCGGGCTCACTGTGGTCTATGCCACGCTTTTTTCTCTGGTGGCTTCTTTTACGCTGACACCTATGATGTGTGCATTGCTTCTTAAACCTGAACGGCCGGGCAGAAAAAAGAATGTGGTGGATTACATCACACATTTGCCTTCCAAAATTTTGGGGTGGATGATTCGTGAATACAGGTTTTGGTTTGACAAGATATTTGCTCACCACATTTTGACGGTGTTGTTGTGTGCGTGTCTTTTCTGGGGCGCCGGACAGCTCACACAGTATATTGGCAATGAATTTGTTCCGCCTTCTGATCAGGACAGAGTGCTGGTGGGAATTGAGTGTCCCCAAGGCACTCTTTTGGAACAGACCCTGGAAGTGGCCAAAGAGATGGAATCTGTCATCCGGACTGATGCAGAAGTGTTGTCTTGCTTGTCTTATATCGGCGATGGCGGCGCTGAAAAAGCTGTGATGACTGTTAATCTCACGCCGGCGAGTGAGCGCCAAAAATCCGATCTTGATTTGATCAATCAATGGATCAAGGAAGCGGCCAAAATCCCGGACGCGGAGGTGTCTTTTGCCCGCGGCGAACAAGGTCTTGAAGGCGAAGGAGACATCACAGTGAATGTGTTTGGGCCGGACTATACGGTGATGACAGGTCTTTCCGAACAAATGAAAAAAAGCATGCTGGAATCCGGCTTTTTTCGCTCTGTCTCCTCTTCTCATAAACCGCCCAAACAGGAAATCCGGTTTATCCCTGACGAAAACAGCATGACCCGGTTTGGCGTGAAGAACCAGGATGTGGGGGATGTGATTCGTACGGCTGTGACCGGGAATGACAACAACATCTTTAAAGAAAAAGGGGAGGAATATGATATCCGCATTCGCGTGGATGAGCGGCATGTGTCCACTTTAAAAGACATTGCTGCTTTGCCTGTGAAATCGCGCAATGGGCTGGTGGCTCTTGGGTCGCTTGGGCGGGTGGTGCTGCGTCCCGGTTTTTCCACTTTGCGCAGGCGGGACAAAAAACGTGTGATTCAGCTGGATGCGTATTTGTCCAAATCCACCGCAGGTCATGCCAGAAATTTTTTAGACGGGGTTTTTCAGCCTGTTTTTGCCGCTCATCCGTCTTATGGGTATCAATATGTGGGCAATACTGAAAACGAACAAGAATCCAATCAGGAATTGGGCAAGGCCTTTATGCTGGCCATTATATTGACTTATATGCTTTTGACAGCCATCATGAATTCATTCTTAAAACCATTGGCCATTGTGTCCTCTATTGCCACTTCTTTCGTGGGCGTGTTTGTGCTTTTGTTCTTTTTGGGGTTCTCCATGAATATCGGGTCCATGATGTCCATGGTGATGCTGGTGGGATTGGCTGTGAACAATGCGATTTTGCTGTTGGATTATGCGGAAAAAAGGCTGAAACAGGGAGATGATATCAAAGACGCTCTGTGGCAGGGCGCTTCTGTCAAATTCAGGGCCATTGTGATGACATCATTGGCCATTGTTTTCGGCGCTTTGCCTCAGGTGTTTGACAAATTTATTGCCAAAGCTTCTATTGGCGGCGTGATTGTGGGTGGTGTTCTTGCCTCGGTTTTCTTTTCATTTGTCCTGGTGCCGGTTCTTTTTTGGTACATTCACCGGATCACCCATAAGTTTCGTCAAATCTTTTCGTGACACCGGATCTTGCACATTTATATTTTATTTCGTATTTTGTAGGCGTCTTTTGGCGTTTTGCGGACGATGCGGAGGGATGAATGGTCGCTCGAATAATGGGCATTGCTTTTTTATTTGTCTTTTTTGTGACGGTGTGTTGTCATAAGAAAAGGGCTGTGATACCCGATTCTCAGAATATGGCGGTTTTGGAGAAAGCAGCAGCAACAGCAGACATAGCTCTTTCCGGGACAGCTGAATGGATTGATGATCTGGGCGCGTATGGGGTCAATGAACAGGCTTGCCCTTTGCCCACGATGACTGTTTTGGAGCAATCCTTCTGGTTATTTTCAATAGATGATGTGCAGGCAGAATAATACGAAATAGTTTTGTTTTTTTGGATGCTTATGAATTCATTGATCATAATATTGCTGCTGAGTTTTTTACTTGTGGCATGTGTTGTTTCTCTCCTTCTTCTTGTGAAAAACAGAAAAGAGAGGGAGGTGGATTTTTCCCCGGTCATGGTGCGGTTGGAAATGATCGAAAAAAATCAGGACCGGATCGACCGTGTGGTGAGAGAAGAAATCAGTAAGAATCGGGAAGAATCAGCTTTGAATGATCGACAGAATCGTGAGGAGGTGTCTAAAACATTAAAAGACACTGGGGATTCTCTCCAATCCCGCATGAATGAGGGCATGGCCGTACAAAGAAACCAATTGGAGACAATGGCGCGGAAAATAGAAGACAAGTCAGAAGCTTTGAAAACCACGGTTGACGGGCGTTTAAAGCAGATGCAGGAGGACAATGCCAAGCAGCTTGATCAAATGCGCGCCACTGTGGATGAAAAATTGCAGGGCACTTTGGAGAAAAGACTGGGTGAATCTTTTAAACAGGTGTCTGACAGGCTTGAGCAAGTGCATCGGGGTTTGGGCGAAATGCAAAATCTGGCCATAGGCGTGGGGGATTTGAAAAAGGTATTGACCAATGTGAAAACACGGGGCAATTGGGGAGAGGTTCAGCTGGGCGCATTGCTGGAGCAAATATTGACGCCGGACCAATATGAGCAAAATGTGAGAACCAATGAATTGACAGGGGAAGCTGTTGAATTTGCCATTAAGCTCCCCGGACGGGAAGGGGATTTCAAAGAGATCGTGTGGCTGCCGGTGGATGCCAAATTCCCGGTAGAAGATTATCAGCGTCTTGTGGATGCGCAAGAAAACACAGATGCGGGATTAATGGAAGAAGCGGGCAAAATGCTGGTGACACGCATCAAAACCTGTGCCCGGGACATCAGTGACAAGTATTTGAATCCGCCTAAAACCACTGATTTTGGAATCATGTTTCTTCCCACAGAAGGGTTGTATGCGGAGATTGTTCGCCGGTCCGATTTGTTGGAAATGGTGCAGCGCGAACACCGTATTATTGTGGCAGGCCCATCGACTTTTGCGGCTTTGCTCAACAGTCTGCGTGTGGGTTTTCAAACCATGGCCATTCAGAAGCGGTCCGGTGAAGTGTGGGAATTGCTGGGCGTGGTGAAGACTGAATTTGGGAAATTCAGCAGTGTGTTGGACGGGGTCAAGAAAAAACTGGAACAGGCTTCCAATACAATGGATGACGCAGCCAAAAGATCGCGGGTGATTGAAAGAA
>JANQER010000097.1 GCA_028278255.1 Elusimicrobiota bacterium
CCAGACACCCGGCAGTCTTTTCAGAAGGTCAGCTATGTTTTTCGCGCCTGATCTTTGAATATCCGCAGCTGTGAGTACGTTAATGGCCACAGGCGCCAAATCTATATCCTGCTCATATTTGGAAGCGCTGACAATCTTGTCAACATCCATAAAAATCAGTTCTTCAATAAATTCACCTTCCTGATACGACGCAGCGCTCACTGTTAACGGCGCAAAACACAAGCACAATGCCAAGCCTGTACTCACAATTTTTTTCATAAACAACTCCTTGAAATATAATTTAAAAAGCCGTCATGCCCCCGCAAATTCTGTCACACCACCTTCACATATGTTTTACACGCCTGCAATTCCTTGCCGCGCGCAAACTCAGTATGCTATGGATCAATGATATAAAAAAAAGCATGGCTGTCAAATACCAATAAAAAAAAAGTTTGTTCACACAAAAAGGGAGGAATCAAATGAAAAAAATGAAACAAACGCTTACCTTTTTAATCAGCGGGATGATCGCAACCTCATTGAATGCAGGCGAAATCGATATGCTGATTAAAAAATTAGCAGAAAAAAAGGTGATCTCATACGGAGAAGCGCAGCAAATCATGACAGAATCCGCCGAGAAGGTGCGGTTGGACCTGGCCAGAGGCAAGCACAGCGGCGCCCCCAAATGGGCTCAAAAAATCAAAATGAAAGGGGATATCCGTTTAAGACATCAGACCGAGCGGAAAGGCATCCATTCTGACAGACGGAACAGAAACCGCATCCGTTACCGTTTAGGCGTTTTGGCTTCACCGGTGAAAGGGTTTGAAGTCATGGCCGGATTGGCCACAGGCGGCACAGATTCACGGTCCACCAACCAAACCATGCAGGACGGTTTCACCACCAAAGGGATTCAGCTGGATTATGCGTACGCGCAATTCACGCCCAAATCATGGCTGTCTTTTAAAGGCGGTAAATTCGGCATTAAAAAAGCTTTGTGGAAAAAAGCCGACTTGTGCTGGGACAGTGATATTGCCGTTGAAGGTTATAACCTTAATATAAAGAGAAAAGCCAAGCCATGGGAATTTTTCTTTCATGCAGGTTACTGGATACTGGATGAATTCAAAAATTCAGGCAGTTCCGAGATCAATGATCCGGGAGATCCCTCTATGTTAATGGTCCAGCCGGGCATCAAATACAGCTGGAGCAAAAAGACGTTTATTAAATTCGCGCCATGGATCTATCAATTCAGCAAAGTCAAAGACAACCCGGTCTTGCCCAACAGTGAAGGCGGCAACACCACTTACACCAATGCAGGCGGAGCGGACGTGTTAAAGTATGACTATGATTCCACAGGCGCTGTGCTGGAAATCGGCTTTGCTGTTCCCGGGAATATCCCCCGTGTTCCTTGGATGGGGTTGTTTGCCGAATACATCAAAAACAGCGATCCCGACAAGAAAAACGAAGGCGCTTTGGCCGGCTTTGCTTTGGGCGATAAAAAAGTCAAAAAATGCGGTCAGGCACAAATCAAGTATAACTACAGACACCTGGAATCAGATGCCTGGCTGGATATTTTTCCGGACTCAGACTCATACAGCGGTGAAACAGGCATTCGCGGTCATGAATTTGTCTTGAAGGTTGGTTTGGCCAAAAACGTGACTTTGGGCTTTGACTATTACAACACAAAACAGATCGAAGGCGCCAAAACCAAAGAAATACTTCAAACAGATCTCGTGATCAAATTCTAAGGTTATGTCAAAAAACTTATGAAAAAACATGAAACCACGGATAGACACGGATGAACACTGAAAAACGAAAAAATAGCCTGGATAGAAAATCATGACAATACTATTTTTAAAGTTTTTATCCCCGTGTTTATCCGTGTTCATCCGTGGTTAATTTGGTTATGAGGAGAAGGACATGATTAAGATTCGGAAGGCGAAAATCAGTGATGTGCGGCCTTTGCATAAGCTCTTGAATTTTTTTGCTGACAGAAAAGAGCTTTTGCCCAGGGCCATATCAGAAATTTATGAAAACCTTCAGCAGTTTTTTGTGGCTGACTACAAAGGCCGGGTGGTGGGGTGCTGTGCTTTGGCTGTGCAATGGGACAATTTGGCAGAAATCAAGGCTTTGGCTGTGTCAGTGGATTTCCAGGGCAAGGGCATTGGCCGCAAACTATTGGGAGCATGCTTGAAGGATGCGAAAAAACTCGGCGTCACGCGTTTATTTAATTTGACCATGAAGGATGGGTTTTTTAAGAAATTGGGGTTTCAGCGGGTCACGAAAAACAATCTTCCGCACAAGGTATGGACAGAATGTGTGCGGTGTCCCTATTTCCCGGATGCCTGCGTGGAAATCGCTATGGTCAAGGATTTGGACAGTGTGCCATCGTTGCCGGCTTTCAGAGCTGAGGATTTGCCGCAGGACGGCACTGTCCCCATAGAGCCAGGGGTATTTGCACCTGCTGAAACAAAAAGCATTTCTAAGCGCACCAAGAAGCGAAAAAAATAGAAAACAAGGATATGAGTCGGTAACAGCAGTTTGGAAATCGATTTTCTATTGACTTTCCTCTCAATTTAGGTAAAATTCTGTTAAATCCTATGAAAATATTCCATGTTTTGTTGTTTAGTAGTGTTTTTTTGACATTCCCTTTTGGCATTGGTTTTTCAAGTGTCACGCATTTGATCGATACCCCCACAGCGGATGTGGTGGATCATTATGCTTTTGAGACTTCTTTTCGGTTTTATTCTGAAGGCGGGGTTCTTTCCAAAGCCGTATTTGGGGTATTTCCCAGGCTCAATATTGGTTTTGGGTTGGACACAGAGCATTATATTGGCACAGCGCCGGTGGATATGAACAGGCCGACTTTGAATGTGAAGCTGCATTTTTTTGACGGTAAAAGAGAGCTTCCGGCTTTGGCAGTGGGTTATGACGGTCAGGGTTATTTTTTTGATGACAACACGGATAAATATACTCAGCGTGAAAAAGGGTTGTATTTGGCGGGAAGCGCTGAAATCATTGTGCCCGGCTTAAGTCTTCACGGCGGCATCAATATTTTTGATTTTTCCGAAGATGATGTCTATAGCTTTACCGGGCTTCATTATCTTTATCAGGACACCATTGGCTTGGTTTTTGAATGGGACAATATTCGTTCCATGCGCAAAAGCCGTTTGAATATCGGCGGGGCTTATTTTGTGACGCCCAGCTTTTCAGTTGAGTTGATCGGGCGTGATTTGTGGGCAGCCGGCCGGAAAGCCGAACGTGTTATTCGTATGCAATATAGAGGAAGTTTTTAATTCATTTTTGATTTTTGATTGCCGATTGAAAACAATTCAATTGTCGTAGGGGCGGGGCTTGTCCCCGCCCGATCAGACGAAATATTTTCTTGGCATTGTTCAGATATCAATTATTTCAATCAAAAATCGCAAATCAAAAATCTAAAATCTAAAAATGGTGCTAATTCATGGCAAGAGAAAACACGAGCTTTAAGGGGTTTGATTTTGAAAAATCAGTGATTGATATGGAAGACCAGATCCAGATGCTGAAAGACATCACGCGCGCCAATGGGGTGGTTGGGATTTCAGAAGAGATCAAGGGTCTTCAGAGGCGCTGTGATGAACTCAAGCGCGATGTGTATCAGAATCTCACGCCCTGGCAGCGGGTACAAATTGCCCGGCATCCGCGCCGGCCTTATGCATTGGATTACATTGAAAGAGTCTTTACCGACTTTACAGAGCTGCATGGGGACAGGAACTTTGCCGATGACAAAGCCATTGTCGGCGGGCTCGCGTATCTGAATGGGGATCCGGTGGTGGTGATTGGGCATCAAAAAGGACGCACTGTCCAGGAGTCCATGGCCCGTAATTTTGGCATGCCGCATCCTGAGGGTTATCGGAAGGCTTTGCGTTTGATGCGTTTGGCCAGTCGTTTTTATATGCCTGTGATCACGTTTATAGACACAGCAGGCGCTTATCCTGGTATAGGCGCAGAAGAAAGAGGCCAGGCCACGGCTATTGCTGAGAACTTGAAAGAAATGGCGCTTCTGCCTGTTCCAATCATCTGCTGCGTGATTGGCGAAGGCGGGTCAGGCGGGGCATTGGCTGTGGGTGTGGGTGATCGTCTCTTGATGCTGGAAAATGCCTGGTATTCAGTGATTTCCCCTGAGGGCTGTGCCTCTATCCTTTACAGAGATTCAACCAAAGCGGCTGAGGCAGCCAAAGCTTTGAAACTCACTTCTTTTGATTTGAAAAATCTGGGAATCATTGATGAGATTGTGGAAGAACCATTGGGCGGCGCTCACCGAAATGTGGAGGCCATGTCTGTGACATTCAAGAACACGCTCATCAAGAACTTGCAGCAATTGCACGGCATCCCCGCGGACAAGCTTCTCAAAAAGCGTTATGAAAAATATCGTTGTATCGGACATTTCCAGGCCGAGCAGAAGAAGCAAATGAAGCCGCCCAGCCGCAGAAACCGAGTGAAAGCGAAATAGCCCGGACAAACCGGAAACAATCAAATTCCAAGATACAATAACCGAATAATGTAACTGCTCAGGTAACCACGGATGAACACGGATAAACACGGTAAAACGGAAATACTATGGTTCTTTTTAAGTTAAAATATTTGTAAATGTTTTACCGTGTTTATCCGTAATCTAATGAAAAAACATGAAACCACAGATAAACACAGATGAACACAGAAAAGCAAGAAAAAGGGAACAAAAAATACAGGAAAAGAATTTGATTAAGGGCGTCAGGAAAGAGGAAGTAAGTTATTAAAAGGAGAAGAAGATGCAAAAATCAGAGCTTCAATTGGAGCGGGCCAAATTTAAGCCTGCATTGCCTGCTATTTTTAAACAAGGGCCGTTGTCAGCGGTGCCGCGTCTTGGCCGGAAAACCGAAAGCGTGGCTGACCAGGGCACAGTGAAAAAGCTTTTTCCGCAGACATATGGGCTTCCGATTGTGAGTTTTGCAAAAGGCAAGAACGCAGCGCTCAAAAAGAAGGCGGTTCGAATCGGCGTGGTGCTTTCAGGCGGGCAGGCGCCCGGGGGGCACAATGTGCTGGCAGGCCTTTTTGACGGCTTGAAGAAAGCCAATCCCAAGAACAAGCTGATTGGTTTTCTCGGCGG
>JANQER010000107.1 GCA_028278255.1 Elusimicrobiota bacterium
GGACATTGAGTTCTCTATTTCATCGGCACCGGCCAATGCAAAAAATTATGCGCTCAATCCCAGTTCAGCCGCAACAAATGATATAACAGGCCACGCTCAGACACAATTCACATTAGGGGATATTCAAGGCGCTTACGAAGTAACAGCCACTTGCACGGACTGCCGGCCCAGCACAGTAACGTTTACTTCCTGCGGCACCTGGGATGTGCCCTATTATGCCCAAGGCAGCACCAGCTCATGGGCAGGGGATCATTATGATGACCTTTGTTATGTTTCAACTGATACAAGTAGAAGATCATACAATTGCGGTGTTCTTTCGTCACAGAGCATACAAAAATCATCCCATACCATTGCCAGAAAAGGCTGTGCCATGACTTGTGCTGCTATGGTAAGCAGTTATTATGCAAAAAATTTTGGAAATACCTTACTCATTAACCCTGGCGAACTTAACACGTATCTTAAGTCAATCTCCGATGGATATATAGGAGGAGGAATACACTGGGCTAGAGCCGCTCTACGCGTACCTAATACACTGGGCTTTAGAAATTACCAGGATGCTTTTGATGCAAACGGCATAAACACAAACCAGGAAACCTATTTGAAAAAAAAACTTACAGAAGAAATTTCTGCGGGACGCCCTGTCATTGTCAGAGTGAAAGCCCCCCCGCGCAGTCACTGGGTAACAGCTATTGGTGTATGTGAAGACACATGGATTGCTCATGATCCCAACCATAGAAAAGGGCCATTTATAAAATTGAATGATGCGCAAAATGGCTATGATAACAGTGTTTACGCTTTACGTGTTTATGATCCAGATTCTCTAATTACCACATATTCATATTTGCATATTTATGACGCCTCCCCAACAGAGCTTGTTCTTATTGACCCGCAGGGAAGACGCACAGGTATGCCACATAAAGAAGGAGGATGGCCTTTAACTGAAATCCCAAATTCCACTTACAACCTTGAAAGTGTGCCAAACATAGAGGAAGACGACCCAGATGACGATCCTTTTCATTCACTTTACGTGCTTAATCCTTCTACAGGGGCCTATACATTACAGGTTCTTGGGACAGGCACTGGAAAGTATGGGTTAACCTTTGAACGCGGGAATTTTAAGAACGGTCATTCTGTCAGACATGAATTTCACGGCATCATGGAACCTGAAAAAATCGCAGAATACAAAGTGATTTACAGAACGGATTCCAGTCAAGATGTGCCTTTAGTAGAAAAAACCGTGACTTTCCAGACTCTCAAAGATGATCTCTCTTTAGCCAATCAAATGGGAATGATCAAAAAACAAAGGATTTTCGAGGCTCTATGGAAATTCTTATTGCATGCTGAAACATTTTTAGAGAACGGACATAACAAGGCTTGCAATAAAACATTAAATGCGGCTATTTTTATCCTAGGGCACGGACCGGGCAGGAAATTCATTGACAATGACTTCAGAAAAATGTTTTCAAAGGACATCAGAACACTGCAAGGCTCCATACCCACAAAAGCCATAAAACCAATATTTGAAGAGATAAAAAAGAATGATGATGGGACCTATTCAGCCATATTCGGGTATTACAATAAAAACAAGACAATCGTAGAAATACCTATAGGCCATGACAACCGCTTCATCCCTTGCGAAGCAAATAGAGGCCAGCCTGATGTGTTTAAGCCCGGACGAATAAAGGAAGCATTTAGTATTGTAATAAGAAAGAAACACACTCGTTTGAAATGGTTATTAAAAGGTCCAGATGGCCATACCAGAGCAGCCACAACATATACAAAATGGAAAAGGCATCACAAGGGGCAACATCACAAGCATCACCATAATAAGAATCATAGAAGGAAAAATAAATGAAAAATATTTTATTATTGTGCAGTTCGTTATTTATGCTAAATATTTCTGCTTTGTGTGCAGGAAAGAAACCAGAAACAGTAGATACCAGTAATTGGAAAGTCTATGTAGACAAAACAATAGGGTATGAGGTGAAGTATCCTTCTGATGTAAAAACAAGCGAATATCCTGATAATAATGTCATATATGATTATGATCCCATCAACATATTTGTTATTGAGCTTGATATAACAGGCAAGGGATTCAATAAAATATATTGGAGAATTCGTTTACAAAGCTATTTAAACCCTGATAAAATTCCTGCTAAAGGATGGTTTTATAACCTTCCTTCTGCCCCTGGAGATGAAGATATTCCATTTGACAGAGACGAACCCATTAGAATCAATAACACAGAAGGCCATTTATATGCTTATGGCGGGAATGAGGAATTTGTTTTTGTCGTCTTTGCGAAAAACAATAAAATCGTGAGCCTAGAGTATAGTAAAAAAGCCCAACACGATCCTGAAACCTCTCAAAAAATGGTGCCTATTTATGAAGCCATCCTTCACAGTTTCAGGTGGATAGAGACTGAGAAAGAACAAACACCTTAACTATCTCCACCCATTCAGAATCGAATAAACCGTCACCGGCGCCAAGCATTCCTCATCCGCAATCTGCCGAACAGCGTCTCCCGGCGAAATCCTCTTCAAAAGCTCCCGAAGCCTCAAAACAATCCGCTTCCGCCGAGACTCCCTGATTTCTTTTTTTATTTTTTCTTTTTCATTTTTAACCGATTTCAATTCCAATGTCATCTTGGATTCCCTCATGAAGATATTTTCTTAACCCTGAATTTTTTTCCAAACCTTAATTATATTCTTATAGTTTATCTCGCTACTCTTCCCAATTACATATTTTATTTTTGGCTTGCTTTCAGGATGAGCGATCCATATTCCATCTTTTCGCCGATGCATGACAAACAGAGTCATTTCTTGTTCATAATCCAAATCTGCTATATATGCATTAATTTTTGGATTCTGAAGGCACGCAACCCCTTCCTCTGTCCCTAACTCAACACGCACATATCCTTTATTGGATATTTTTTTCCCGACATAAGCCTTCTTTTCAGTCATATTCACGTTAATACAGTGCATAATTTTGTACCATCCTAATATCAAATTTTCTAGTCAAAAAATTTAACGCCAACCCTCCAAAACCGAATAAACCGTCACTGGCGCCAAACATTCCTTACCCGCGATGGAATCCAGTTGTCATTTTTGACGCCATCAATATATTTTTTCGTATTATACATTTTTTTCCGTTGAATATAATGCGATATTGGAATCGTTGCAGGGGCGGACCTTGTGCGGGTCTTTGCATCTGCCGAGGGGAAGGGGCAGATGTCCGCCCTTGCAGACAAATTGAATTGTTTTGCATGGATGCATCACGAAG
>JANQER010000111.1 GCA_028278255.1 Elusimicrobiota bacterium
ACTTGCAAAGAATCAACTGTTTGCGTCACATCAGTGGTGTGCCCACGCACATGAATACTATTCCCAGCGCTCAAAGGCGCTTGGAGAGTCAATGTCACAACGCTTAAATGAGACAAAAAATCATCCACCACACCCACCAATGTCTCACCTGGCAATGGCTGGCGCCATGGCAAAACCGCTTCTGCCTGAGCAGGCGGCTGTTGAACAGACAATTCTTTTTTCTTTGATTTCTTGGCTGGCACAGGTTTCTTTGTGACAGATTTTTTCCCTTGCTTCACTTTGGGCTTGGGTTTGGCCTTGGCTTTTTTCACTTTTGCTTTTTTAACAAGCTTTTTTTGAGCGGGTTTTTTCTTCTTAACCGGCTTTTTCTTTTTGACTTTTGCTTTTTTCTTTTTTGCCATAGATCGCCTCCTAGGAGTAAACAGCACATTCGGGCGTCTTGTCAGATCACACCCCTAAAACCCCGCAGGCTCCATACAATGGAGTGTAACAAAAAACAATCACTATTGAAAATAGATTTGTAACAAAAAAAAACAATCATTTGTTGATGGAGGATTGACAAAAACCAGACGCCAGTAGGCTTGCCAAATGGGAAGGCGGCAATCGTAAATCTAGCCCAAAATTTTCAGTTGCACAATATTGTCGTCAATGATTGATGTACAAAAAAGTGCAAATAAAAATTTTCCCGTAGGGCTCGGGATGTGGCTGCTGTGCAGCCATGTTCCGAGGGGTGAACCCAGGGCGAAGCCCTCCTGAGCTATGCGAAGGGGATTTTTCAATTGAAAAATTCGGGCTAAAAGCAAAAGCTCAACAGCTTTCCACCTCAGTGCGTTCAAAATAAAAAACCAATTCTTTCAAACGCCTGTCCACTTCTTCCGGCTCTTTTTTTCGGGCGGCTTTTTCCAAAGAATCCGCTGCATAAGCCAATAACTCAAAACCAAAACTCGCGCCAACGCCCTTGATGTTGTGGCTCAATCCGGCAATGGTGGCAAAATCATTCTGCTCCAGAGACTCCTGCATGATTTCAATATCACGCTTCCGATTCTCATAAAACCGAGGCAAAAGCCTGCCCACACTGCTGTCCACATGAATGGTTATTTTTTCATTTTGGGCAGGGCTCTCAAAAAAATCCGACCGCAGCAAAGACGGCACACTCATTGCACCTGCTTTCACAAGTTGTCCCTTCCGAGCGATCTTCTTTTTTCTCTCCTGCACCATGTCTTTATGCCTGGAAAACGCCTTACTGCGGGACTTGTGCAATTCAGCTTTTAGCTGCGATATCCCCAATGTCTGTTTTCCGCTCCACGACGCCAGCTCTGTGACCCGTTCCTGCAGAGCTTCATTAAACACATTCAGCTTTTGCACAGTCCGGCCATGTTCCATGACAGCTGACACAAACAACATCACCGTCAATGCGCCCACCAAAAGGAATGACTGCAAAGAAAACACTGTCTTGAGCAAAGAACTTTCTGAAAAGGGCCCTATGCCATTGACTGTCCCCCAAATGGCCAGAAAAACAATCAGCACAAAGGCCAGCACAGACTCCCGCTGGCCATGTCGAAAACCCAGCACCAAAACAGGCGGAATCAGCCAATACACCCCGGCGTGAAGCACTTCATTGCTGGAAAACCACTTGCCAAAAACCACTTGTCCCAGTACATAAATCCCCACCAGCCAGGCCCCTGTTTCCACCCATCTTTTCCAATGATTGTTCTTGAGCTCAGTAAACTGCCAGGTGAACAACACAGACGTTAAAATCAGAACACCTGCGATACTGGCCAGCCACCATGTGTACCAAAAAGACCCAAAATCAAAAACAGGCAAATATCCGTAATAGCAGCTGCAAATAAACCCCACTGAACAAACCACCAAAGATGACACCATGGACACACACACCAAACGGGCCACATCTTTGGAATGATCCAAAGGATTCCGCGGACCAATCAGCTTTTGAATCAAAAAAGACCCCAAAGCCGCGCCCAAAACCGTTCCCAGCGCCATAAAGGCTGAAGCGCTTGATACGGAAGCAGAATCCAGCGCAGACCCTGAAAAATACAAATGACGGCAAGCAAAAAAAGCACCCAGAAAAATACTCACCCAAACACGGTACCCCAGCAAAAGCATCATGCACAAAGCAAATCCAAAAGACAGCCAAACCGGCGGGAAATGAATTTCCTTAAACGAAAAAAACATATCCAAACTCACAATCCCATAAAAAACAAATCCCACGCTCACCAGCCACATCAACTGGGTTGAAAAAGAACTGTTCTGTAATTTCATTTTTAACATAGGACTATCCTCTTGCCAATATTGCCCCACACAATCAAATCTGCTTCTTCTATTATTTTCGGCTGATTCTCAAATATCTTCAGGCCCATGCTTCTGATTATCCCAATGTGGTTTAGATAAGCGTAGTTGCCCGATTTATCGGGCTCTTTAAGGAAAATAAATGCGTTAAAAGCACCCCATAAAGGGGCAATTACAAAAATCCAGCTTATCTAAACCGCATTGGGGTTAGTCATGTGAATGAGTGAAATGTGTTGAATATCAACTGCTTTCAGGAGTAGACAGGGGGAAGAGCGGATCAAAGAAGAAATGACTAGTTTGTATTCTTTCTGCGCAGCACTACCAAGCACAAGACAAACCCAATAAAAGACAGCCATGCCCCCAAAAAGAAAAAAGGAGGTCTGTACGTCAATTCTATGACATGATGCCCGGGTTCAACTGGAACAGCTCTTTGAATATAGTTGGCTTGTAAAATAGATACTTTTTCACCATTGACTCTGCCTGTCCAGCCCACATCATACGTATCTGCCAGCACCACCCATCCAGGCACATCAGTGACAGCATGGAGTTCAACAAAATTGGTCAAATATCGCGCCACATGTACAACCGCCTTCCCAGGCTGCTCTTGGTGCGGCTGATGCAGATTCTGAGTTCTTTTTACCTGCTTCTTAGAGAAAATCACTTGCCTTGAAAAATCATGTTCTGGATTCTGCGCCACAAAGGACAAAATATCTTTTGAATCCATTATCAATGAATCAGACACAAAATAAGCTCTTGGCAAAACATGGGGATTCTCAAAAACCTTGATAAGCCCTTGTTTCAACAAACGAAACCCTGCCTGTGGAATATCCCAAAAAGACAAAATAAATCGCACGCTAAAAACATTCAGCCACGGCGAAAGAGGGTCTTTGCCCATTTCCCCTAAAATTTGCTCATAGGTCTGAAAACGGAGCTCCTCATAACCATCTGCATCATACAAACCATAGGCCATACCCATATTGGGCACAAGAGAATCCTTATAATTCAACCACGCCTGTGTTTCATTTTTACCCCTTCTGGTGTGCTGCAATCTTGTCCGCGGAGACATCATCAAACGTGCTCCCTTCCCGTTTGTCTGAAAATAGTCTGTCAAAGGGGTACACGCCTCATACACTGTGCGGTCCACGCTGGAAATCCCCTTCAAAGAAAACAAAAAAAGATCCATGACAATAATCCCCAAGAAAGCCCATTTCACCTTTTTCCCCACATTCAGCCGGTCAAACCCAAAACCTGCAGCCACAGACAACCCAAAGCAAACCATAAAAAGCGATTGCGCAGGAAACCGCAGCACACCCAGCCAGGGACAAAATCCGAGCACCCATTCGTATAGAAAAATATATTTTCCAAAAGACAAAAACACGCCCAAACAAACCAGCACCCAAAACACCCGTACCTGTCGCCAGCACACTTTTGACAAACCAAAACCGCACAATGCCAAAACAGGCAGCCCCACATAAAAACCCACAATATGCGGATCCCCGCTCTGCGGAACAAAATACTGGTTCCACAATGGCCCCAACAGCATCACGGCAAACTCCACTGGATGCAAAGAATAAGCAGTGGCCCAATCAATTCCTTGTCCGTGGAACCGCGTGGACTTAAAAATCAGATTCAAGGCCGGGATCCACTGAACAGAAGTCAAAAGCAAGGCCACCCCTCCCACCCCTCCTGTCAAAAGGACGGTTTTCTTCCAGGGCATGACAGAAAGCAGAAAAACCACAAGAATCAAAACCGTGTAAATAACAAATTGCGGGTGTCCGGCAAAAACCTGAAAAGCCATAACAATAGAAGCATACAAGACAAACCGAAAATTGGACGTTTTTTGATACTTCACACCAAACAAAAGGATGAGCGGCAGCCAGGCATAAGAATAAAACTGGCTGGGAAAAGAATAATGCATGACAAAAAAACCATTAAAAGCATAAACCACGCTGGTTGCCATGGCCCCGGGTTTTGACAAACCCAGCTCCCGTGAAAAAGCATACATCACGCAACCCGCCAAAACACTGTGCCCCCACATATTCAAGACCAAAGCCGTGGGGAAATCCATGAACACAACCAAATAAGTGGCCGGATAAAAAAGAGCAGACTTTATATTGGCCAAAAAAGGCACGCCGGAATACAAATGAGGATTCCAGAAAGGAAAAGAAAGGTGGGACAAAGAGTCTCGGACAAATGCAGCGTTGGGGAAAAAAAGGCGAAAAAGTGTGTCGTAAAAAAGAGTTTGCTGACCGATTAAATATCGCCCCCAAAAAAAACAAGCCAAAACAAGAAAGGCGCCCAAAACAAACGCAGATTCCCTGACAGTTATTTTTGAATCGTCTAAAGAATCATTGTTTTTCGAAGCGCCTGTGAAACAAGACAATATGTTTTTCATGGATAATGAATTTTTATCATTTTTCCACTGAAAGTCCCACAAAATTTTTCAATATTCTCAAAATGACCGGAGCGCCAATGGCTTGTCCAAAATTTCTCTCAGCCACATGCCTCTGACCAAATCTTTTTGACTCTTCAAAAAAACAGGTCTTGGTGCAGGTGTTTTTTGGGGTGCAGGCAAAGGTGTTGGCTCTTCCGGTTTGTCCGCAACAGCCGGCATCACGGGCTGAGGAGGAGGCGCCGCAGGCATTTTTTTCTTTTGCTTTTTAAAACCTGCTGGCGGCTCCATGGGGATCAATTCTCCCAAAGGCTTGCGCCTTTTTTTCCCTTGAGCGTTTCCCTTCATTTTATTGATCGCCGGAATCACATACCCACTCAACACAATAAAAGCAATGACAATGAAAGTAAAAATAGAATCAGAATCCATGTTAACCTCCCAGGAATGTCAAAAACCAAACCCTTTTTACTCGCCAAGACTCCCTTCCGACAAACAGGGACCATGCTTAGCAGCAAAGAACGCCAAGATTTTTTTGTTCTTCAGATTTTTACTTGGGCGTGTCATTGTCCGACAATTTGGACATGGAGCGCCGCATGTCTGTGTCTGCCTGCACATTGTTCATCCGGTAATAATCCATAATCCCCAGATTCCCTTGGCGAAAAGAGTCTGCAATGGCTTTGGGAATTTCAGCCTCAGCCAGCACCACCAATGCCTTGTTTTCTTGTGTTTTGGCTTTCATTTCCTGTTCTTGGGCAATGGCCATGGCCCGGCGCTTTTCTGCCATGGCTTGCGCCACTTTCTTATCCGCCTCTGCCTGATCAGCCTGAAGCTGGGCCCCGATATTCCGGCCCACATCCACATCCGCAATATCAATGGACAAAATCTCAAAGGCCGTGCCTGTGTCCAATCCTTTCTCCAACACCCGGTGAGAAATAATATCCGGATTTTCCAAAACCTCTTTATGCGATTTTGACGAGCCAATACACGTCACAATCCCCTCACCCACACGCGCAATAATGGTTTCTTCAGTGGCGCCGCCGATCAAACGTTCAATATTGGCGCGCACTGTCACACGCGCTTTGGCTTTTAACTGAATACCGTCTCCGGCCACAGCTTCCACTGTTGTCTTGCCTGAGCCAAGACGCGGACAATCAATCACTTTGGGGTTCACGCTTGTTTTCACAGCATCCAGCACATCCCGGCCGGCCAAATCAATGGCTGCTGCTTTTTGAAAAGGCAAATCAATCCGGGCTTTATTGGCGGCAATAAGCGCTGCCACCACATTCTGCACATCCCCGCCAGCCAAAAAGTGGGCTTCCAGTTCTGTCACAGTGATACAAACCCCGGCCTTGGTGGCTGTGATCAAAGACTTGACCATCACTTGAGGAGGCACATTGCGCAAACGCATGCCCACGAGTTGGGAAAAGGTAATGGGCACGCCTGACAAACGGCCCTCCAGCCAGATCCCAAAAAACGAAAAAACAATCACCCCGATCACCAAAAGGCCTATGCCCAAAACCACCATCATAAGAACCCCAAAACCAGACATATTTGCCAAAACACCCATATGATTCCTCCTTTTTTTACCACAGAGCACACAGAGATCTCAGAGAGAAACAGAGAAAAACGATTTTTTTTCAAGACCTTCTCTGCCCCGTCCAAACCTCAGTGTCCTCTATCTCTAAATTTCTTGCTTTTTCCAGAAAAAATTTTTTCACTTTCTCTGCGTTCTCTGTCTATGTCGCTAATGGTCTAAGTTTGTAGGAGTGGTTAATCTTTAAAGACACGCACAACAACACGGTTGTTTCTGATTTCAAAAATCTCCACAGCCTTGCCTTTTTTCACATAATCCCCTTCAGTCACCACATCCATAATCTGACGGCCAAAACGCGCACGGCCCACGGGCCGCAGATCCGTTAAACATACCCCGCTGCTTCCCACCAGCTTTTCCTCGTCCCCTGAAGCCGTTGGCGGCACAGTGTTGAGGGATTGGCTCAACACCAGCCTGTTCAAAAAAGGGATGCGCTTCATGTGATGAATAATGAGAACAATGCCAACAACTGAGGCTGTTAAACTCACCAGGATGGTCAACACTGAATCCTGAAAAACCTGAAAATCCCATGGCGCTGTGGGCACCACAAAAGGCACATGCGCCAAATACAGTCCCAGCAACAAACACACCACACCGCCTATCCCGGCAATCCCAAAACCAGGGATCACAAAAATCTCCAACAAAATCAAAACAATACCTACCACAAAAAGAAGAATATCGTTCCACTGGGCCAGATGAACCATGTATTTTCCCCAAAAAACAAGAGACAAGCAACTGATCCCTGTGATTCCCGGCCACCCAAACCCAGGCGACTGAAATTCCAAATAAAGCGCCAAAATCCCCAAAGTCAAAAGAAGCCCGCTCAACATAGACCCTGTGACCCAGCCGGCAAAATGCTCTGCCCAATTCCTCTCTGCTTTGGCCAAATTTGAATCATGCAAAGACGCTTTGCCCAACAAACCTGACAAATCAGTTGCTGTGTCTTGAGACAACCCATATGTCTCAGCTTGTTCCGCAGACAGATTCAGCAATTTGCCTTTTTCAATTACCCAATCGCCCATGCGCACGGTTTGATTTTTATTGGCTAAACTTTCAATTTCAGCTGGTGTCAAAAAACGTCTTTGTCCTTGCACATACACTTCGCGCACAGCCATGTCCTTGTCCACCATGGCTGCTGCCAAATTGGGCGAATAATGATTCTTTTCAGCCACAGACCTGAATTTTGCCCGCAAAGCAGACACATGTTTTTCACCCAAGGCCTCTGACTTTCCCCCGCCTCCGCTCACTGGCGCGGCTGACCCGATGGAACTTCCGGGTTTCATGTAAATCCGCTCACAGCTCAAAGCAATCAATGCGCCTGCTGACCAAGCCTTGTCTTCCACAAAAGCATAAACAGGAACAGGTGCCATAGAATCCACAGCCTTGATCAATCCCAGAGTCGCGTCCACGCGTCCGCCAAAAGTGTCTATGCCCAAAACAACAGCTTTGACTTTTTTCGCCTTTGCCTCTTGCAGCGCGCGCTGAACAAATCCTGTCAACCCATACTGAATTTCCGTATCAATTGGAATATAACACACTTCCTCAGCCTGCACACGCATACCGGCCAAAACCAAAAAACAAAAAACCAAAAAACACCTCAGATGATTGACCATAAACACCTCTTCACCCAAATATCAATCTCATCATACAACCAAAACACCCGGCCAAGCCATTACAATTGAAAACTATTTTTATAACCCCGCAACAATCCCGGACGCCAAATACAAAATCAAACTCACACCTCCTGCTGCCAAAGCATAAGGCAGCTGGGTTTTCACATGACGGATGTGATCACACCCGGACGCCAAAGAAGACACAATCGTGGTATCTGAAATCGGGGAAGAATGATCCCCAAAAATTCCGCCGCTCAAAACAGCACCCAAAATCAAAGGCAAAGAAACACCTGCCATGTCATGAAGCCCGTACACAATCGGCACCATAATCGCAAAAGTCCCCCAGGACGTCCCAGTGGAAAAAGCAATCAAAGCCGACGCCAAAAAAACAATCCCGGGCACAAGCCAGGCCAAAGGAAAATTTTGCACCAAGCCTGCCACATACGGGCCTGTGCCCAAACTTTTGCAGGTGCTGCCCAAAGCAAAAGCCAGAACCAAAATCAGCACAATCGGCAAAAGCTCTCCCATGCCTTGAAAAATAATGTCCATGGCACGCTGAAGGGACAAAATTTTCTTGCCCCAATAAAAAACCGTGGCAAAAAAAACAGCCAACAACACAGCCCAAAAAACAGACGTGGACCCAGACCCTTTGATCATGTTCCCTTCCCCTGTGACCCACAAAAAAACAGGCATGGCCAATATCAGCACCAAAACCGGAAGAACCAACAAAAGCACTGATCCCTGCGGACGCGCAATGTCTTCTCCCCCGGCAGCATATGGCGTCTCAACTGGTTTGGCCTCAGCCATCCAACCCCAGTCCCATTTGCGTAGAATCACCAATGGGACCAAAACCAAAGCCACAATTGGATAAAACGCAAAAACAAGGCTGGACACAAGCAGTCCCACAGGCGCATCTGCGCCTTGCGTGCTTAACAAACCAATTAAAAAAGCGCCCCACCCGTTTAAAGGGATCAGCATACACACAGGCGCTGAAGTGGAATCAACAATATAAGCCAATTTCTCCCGGGACATTCGAAACTTGTCAAAAAACGGCTTGGCCACAGTCCCGGCAATCAAACACGTGATACTGGACTCAATAAAAACAATCAAACCGACCACATAAGCAAATAAGCCGGCGGATTTTTCTCCGCGCACCCATTGGCGCTGTGTCCCCCAAGCCACAAAAGCCTCCACCCCGCCTGACGCCCGGATCAAAGCAATAAAACTCCCCACCAACAAACTAAAAAAAATCACCTTGGTATTGCCCCCATCCGCAAACACCTGCACCAAAGAATCCAAAGAAGCCGCTAAACCAGACAACACATTCCCGGAAAACAACAAACAATGCCCCAGAAAAATCCCCATAAACAAGGACAACACCACCTGCCGCGTGGCAATGGCCAAAACAATCGCTGCCAAAGGCGGCAGCAAAGACAAAAATGTTGAATCACCCATTGTTAACTCCTCTATTTTTCATACCATAATAAAACCAACACAAGGTTTCAATAGTCTCTAAAATTTATAGCCAAAACCCATCCTGGCAGACATTCTTGTGGTGTTGTTCTTGTTCTTATAATCCGTGTGCCTGTATGTCCCCTTCAAAACCAAATCCAACCGGCCCTCTTTTAATTTTTTATCCCACACCAATGAGACGGTGAAATCATTCTTGTCCCTCTGGTCATCTCTAAAGTCATAATGATGCGTGCCAGCCAAAAGAGTCCCTGCCCAGTTCTTTTTCCGGCGGTACACAGCCTTAACGGCCAAGGACTTTTTTTGATAGCCATAACCCGAAACCAACGGAAAACTGGCCCGCTTATATTCCACCACACAGGCCGCCCACACACTCCTGGCTTTATTGTCTCTCAACAGGTGCTTCCATCTGTGATGCAGCCAATAACCAGTATGATCACGGTTATAAAACAAATAGTTTTTCTCAAAATACTGATAAGAAAAATCAAAAAAAGTTTTCTTTCCCCACGCGTGATACGTCTTCCCAAAAACGCGTAAAAACCGATAATCATAATCAATATCCTGCACATCCTCTTCTTTGGTGTCCCGCTGTCCCGCATTCACGCGCACAAGGGCTTTGTCCAAATAAGCCTGATTCAATTTATACTCAACTTTGGCCATACCTTCCTGCTTCAACCGTTTTTTAAACACACGTTTCCGCACTGTTTTGGCCGCGTGATAAGCCCCGTCAAGTTTCAATTTTTTATCAAAACAAAATCTATTCCCTCTGATCCGGCCAAACCAGGTTTTTTGATCCTTGTGTCCGGCATGCGCATACTCATACTGATCCCAGCCGCCTGTCATGGTCAGCCGAAAACGCCCTTCCTCTGCTTTGGTCAAATACGGCACAACCCGCATCTGGTCATACTCATTGAGCAAAAAATCATCAAACCTCTTGGCCTTGTGTTTTAACGCAATGCCTGATTGCAGAGTTTTGATTTTCCCTTCCTTGAAATCATAAGAGCATTTCCCCTTGTATACAGAAGACCAATTGTCCAGGGCATCAATGTCCATATAATCCCTGACCTTTTGAAAAGTGCTCAATTCGTATCTGAAGTTATTTTTTTGGTCTTTGGTCTCCGCCCCTTCCCCTTGGCGGATGCAACGGCCAGCATTCGGTCTGTGGTCTTTGGTCTGCCCTATATACTTGAGATAGTAATTCCGATAGGTGTATTCATCATCACTCTCTTCTTCATCAAAATCTTCAGAAGTGGTTCTCTTGCCTGCTTCACAATAACCACTGAACAACGATTCTCCCGCAGGCAGCAAACAGGGCGCCAAAAACAGCACACCCATGCAAACAATTGCTCTTTTCAACATTTTGCTCTGACACAAATGATCAACATTGTATGACCGCAGACAAATTCCTCCATTCCTTGTCCCTGCAATACGCCCGGCTACTCTCCCTTCAAATAAGGCAAAAACATGCCCAGGAACTGGGCTTCATTATAAACGCCTTCATAAGTCTTCTCACTCTTAAACGTTCTCTTGCCTTTATAAAAAGACACCACAGACGGGATTTTGTGGATCTTGTTTTTCTGCAAAAAAGCATGGTTTTGTGAATTCCGTACATCCATAAAATAAAAATCAGCATGCGCCCCATACTCATTGGCCACTGACTTAAAAGCATTGGCTGAAGCATGCACAATGCCGCATGAGGAAGAAGATTCAGTCACATTCACAAGAACAGGCTTGTCAGCCCTCTTCACTTTGCCGTCCAAATCCGCCGCTGTCAGATCAGGCGTGTCATGATGCCCTGAAAAAGACGCGAGCTTCTTCCCCACGAAATCCCGGACCATTAAAAAAACCTGCCCGACACTCAATGAAGGCGTCTGTTTTAAATCAGCCAGCCCTTCTCTTTTCACCTCTGACCCGTTCTCAAAACGCACGCACACCGCATCATTCTTCACACCGAACTTCTCATCCATTTTGCCGTCTTGCATACAGTATTTGGCAAACACGCCTTTTTCACCTGCCAACTCCCCGAGCTTCCCCATGCCGCGCCACAAATGGTCGTAAGCGGATGTCTTTCTCGCCCAATAAAAAACCAACACAACAGGTTTCTCATTTTGCAGAACCACTTCCTGGAAGTTCTGATCATCCACAGGCACCACTTTCCCAGCGGCATCTCCGAAATGATTCAAATAAAAGTAAATACCGCCTGCAATAGCAGCCAACAAAACAAAAAATCTCATAATACCCTGCCTTGACTTGATGCCTTTATATTAGGGTTAAAACAAAAAAACCACAAAAGAAATCACCCCAAAAATGAAAATTCCATATTTTGACAATCGGTGCACTTTTCTGGCCCTCTGATTCCCCTCTTTTAAAATCCGATACTCTTTCAAATCAACAACCTCACACTGCCTGTCTCCTAAAACAAGACTTGTGTTGCGGTTAAAATCCTTATGCAATGTGCGGTAATTCACAAGATATCCCTCAAAATACACCTGATCCCCTGACCGAGACTTCATCAAATCATCAAAAAAAGCAGACTCTCTTGTGGCCAGCAAATGAATATTGGTTGAATGCTTCATTGAAAAATCCGGGTTGCCTTTCCACCGCACATAGCCTGTCCAATCCCCATGACTATACTCCACCTTGTCATAATCACCTTTTTCCACATTGTAACCCCAAATCACGCCCACATCCTTGACATTGATCTTATCTTCCCATTCTTTATGCGACAGATTGATCCATGAATCACTGTGGCTGTAGGACACGACAAGCGCATTCATCTTAAAATACCCTTGAGGCGTCAGCTCATACTCAATCCCATCCGCTGTTTTTTTGTACGGCCCTGCGTTCGTGGTTTCAATAACAGGGTCTTGAAACAAAGACCTAAGAATGGCCTCCCTCTTTGGCAATCTCTCAATCAAAAAATAGGACGCACCAAAAACAATCAGATTCAACAAAAACAATCCAAACCAAACTTTCGATTTCATAGGGCGCATCTTATTATACTGTCATAGTCATCTTTTGTTTTTTTAGACAGGTTTCGTTATTTTAAGAACAGATCTTTGAACCATTCTATTTTTTCGGCTCTTTCAGAATGATCTATCCTTTGAAACACAGGAGCCAAACGGACAGAAATAGTCTTTCCATTGCCCCAAGGCCACCAAGCACAAAAAACAAAATTTTCCTGATTCGGATCAGAAGTAAAAAGCAATTGCCCTGGCAACACCCCTCCCATCAAATCACTGATTCTGCGCACATGTGCTGGCGCTCGTGTCACACTCAATCTATCCCACGTCACACTCAACACGCCCTCTAAAACCGCACGCACATTATCTTTCACTGTCACATCAAACTCAGACAAAACTGCTCCAAACCGGTCATCCCATTTCCATATCAGCAAGCCTTCACAATCCTTCATCAACACTCTACACATCATCTCAAGATCAAAAGAACTCATCTTCTCTCCTCTCTTGGGGGAGGCATCATCCGTGATTTTTATGTTTAATTCTCTAACAAACAACCGCTTAACTTCCAGTGCAGTGCCCCCCAGAACACTGGCACCATTATCTAGTATCTAGTGCAGTGCGTCATAAATAACTTTATTTATAAAAACAAAAATACTCTGACATTAAAGTCTCGCGTTTTTGTGTTTTTTCGTAATTGCCCAATTTATTGGGCGCTTTTATAAATACGCCCGATAAATCTATCCATATCCGG
>JANQER010000120.1 GCA_028278255.1 Elusimicrobiota bacterium
CTGTTTTTGGCGGTGTGGGAGAGCGCAGCCGGGAGGGAAATGATCTTTGGCTGGAAATGCAGGAGTCTAAACTGCAAAGCGGAGACACAGTTCTTTCCAAAGCTGTTCTGGTCTATGGCCAAATGAATGAACCGCCCGGTGCCAGGCTGCGCGTGGGCCTGACAGCTCTCACAGAAGCGGAATATTTTCGGGACAAAGAAGGACAGGATGTGCTTTTGTTTATTGACAATATTTTTCGCTTTACACAAGCCGGTTCAGAGGTGTCTGCTCTGCTGGGCCGCATGCCTTCAGCAGTTGGTTACCAGCCCACCTTGGGCACGGAAATGGGCGAACTTCAGGAGCGCATTACATCCACCAAAAAAGGCTCTGTCACAAGTGTACAAGCCATCTATGTGCCTGCAGATGATCTGACTGATCCGGCGCCGGCAGCTGCTTTTGCGCATTTAGACGCCACCACAGTCTTGTCCAGAACCATTTCTGAATTGGGGATATACCCGGCTGTGGATCCGCTTGACTCAACCAGCCGTGTTTTGGATCCAAAAATTGTGGGGGAAGACCATTATGCTGCGGCGCGTTCCGTTCAAAAGGTGCTTCAGCGGTATCGTGAATTGCAGGACATCATTGCCATATTGGGCATTGATGAACTGTCCGATGAGGACAAGCTCACAGTGGCCCGGGCGCGCAAAATCCAGAAATTTCTTTCCCAGCCTTTTCATGTGGCCGAGCAATTTACAGGCACACCGGGAAAGTATGTGCCGTTGAAAGACACCATTAAAAGTTTTCAGGAACTGGTGGCAGGCAAATGGGACCACCTCCCTGAGCAGGCTTTTTACATGGTGGGCGGTATTGAAGAAGCTGTTGAAAAAGCAGACAAATTGTCATAGACATATGTGAATTATTTTTTCACTTATAACATAATTTAGTATACTACTAGTGGTCCAACAACCTTGATTTGACGAATAAAAATCAAAAAAGAGCCGATAAATCGGCAGACTACAATCCATCAAATCAAAGTTGTTGGACCACTGGAAATTTACGTTTAAGGAGGACATTCTCGTGGACGAACTCAATGCAGTTGATGCGCAGCAACCGGGACAATCATTGTCAGGAAAAAAGCTATTTCAATGGGCCATTCAGCTCATCACGCAGCCAAAGACGTTTTTTGCCTCAATGGCCAAAACCGGCGGGTACAAAACACCTATTTTATATGCTTTGTTTTGGCTGTTCACAGCCGGTGTGATTGATTTTGTCATTAATTTGATTCGTCCTTTGCCGATCTTGCAGGAGCCTTTGGGACGGGTTGGGCAAATCATATGGGTGGTGCTGGGGCCGGGAATGGTGTTGGGTATTGGATTTATTGTGACAGGCATTATATTTGTCATCTGGCATCTCATGGGCTCAAAGGAAAGTTTTGAAACAGCTTTTCGCTGCTGGGCTTTTATCACACCGCTGTCAGTGATCAGTTCCATTTTAAGCCTGGTCCCGTTTTTGGGATTGATTGTCATGGCATTTTCTTTTTATTTATTGATCACTGCTTCTATACATGTGCACGGCATTTCCGGTGCGCGTTCCTGGACAGTTTGGGGCATATTGTTTGCAGGTCTTATCCTGCTGGGGATTCTGGGCGTGGCCGCGCAGCAGACACTGCAAAAAAGAGGCTTGGGCGCCGGCGAACCAACAGGCCTGCCTTCCTTTTCTCTGAACACGGAGAACATAGCAGAACCAGAAAAATAATATGAAGTAAAGAGCAATCTCTTTATGGAGCGTTTTTAACGCATTTATTTGTTTTAAAGAGCCCGATAAATCGGGCAGCTACGCTTATCTAAACCGCATTGGTGTTAATCCGTCAGATCTTTCTGAAGAGGCAATTTGCGTTTCAGTTCATCCCGGTGAGGGTTTTGTATGAGAAGAAAAATCCCTTTCAGCATTGTCACGCCTGAAAAAGTGATATATGAAGCAGAAGTCGATTCTGTCGTGGCACCTTCATATGACGGCCAGCTGGGGATCTTGCCGGGACATTCTCCACTGCTGGCGCAAATGGTTCCGGGTGTTCTTCGTTTTCGTTCAGGAGACGATGAGCAAGTTTTGGCTGTGTCCGGAGGGTATTTAGAGATTGAAAAAGGCCGGGTGGCTGTGTTTGCAGAAACAGCAGCCATGGCAGATGAAATTGAGGATGAAAGGGCTGTTCAAGCTTCTGAGAGAGAAAAGGGGACTTTTCAAGGAGAGGTATTGGATAAGCAGGCAATGGCTTCTATGAAAAAAGCATTGACACAATTAAGGCTTTTTGAGAAAAATCGACGTAAAAACAGGTAAAATTTACAAAAAATTTACAACTTCTTTAGATAGAATTAAGATAGATATGATACAGTATTATCAATAACAGCCCATGATTATTTTGTGGCTCCTTCATATAAAGGACGCGTATTGGTCATATGAAAAAAGTACTTATTGTCGATGATGATCCTGCCATGGCAGAATTGATTTCAGAATTCTGCCAGCAAGCCGGATATGAAACCCGTGTTTTGACAAGCAGTCAGCAGACATTGGATGTTGTGCAGGAATGGCAGCCCAATCTGATCACACTGGATATTGAAATGCCCGGCATAGACGGGATTGAGGTCCTCCGTCAGCTTCAAAGCCGCCCGGAGACCAGCCGGATTCCAGTGGTGATCATTTCTGTGCTGGCCAAAGGCATTGCCGAAGAAGGTCTGCTCAAAGGCGCTCAAACCGTGTTTGAAAAGCCTTTAAAGTTTGAAAAACTCTTGAGCCGTTTACAGCAAATCATGTCTGCCTCGCATCAAAAAAAGAACAAACCCGACATTGAAACAATCAAAAGACTGCCGTAAGGGATTTTCGATTTTAGATTTTTGATTTGCGATTTAAAACCTGACGCACCACTCTGTTTATCCCTTTGATATATTTTCCTATAACATTCACTTTATTTATATAATGACATAATGACAGCACGCTGTATTGTCTTCTCAAGTGTTACTTGTTTAATGAAGTGAAGTTTGGGATTTGGCTTTTGTTTGATGATTGTCTCTTGGTTATTGATTATTATTTGGTTATTGTATATTGGAATTTGGAATTTCATAGTTTCAAAGGAGCTGTTCACATGCGCTTATCAAAAGGCATACTTTCTCTGTTATTGATCGTGATGGGTGCAGGGCTTTTGGCTGAGGAAAAAGCGCCTGTGTCAGCCGGGCCTCTTTACCGGTTTTTGGTCAAGGGGACCATTGGCCCGGTTGTGAAAGATTATTTACGCGACGGTTTTGAAAAAGCCAAACAAGCGTCAGCCATCGCAGTGCTGATTCAACTGGACACCCCAGGCGGTCTTTTGGATGCCACACGGGAGATTGTGCAAGATATTCTCAATGTCCCCATTCCTGTGATTGTTTATGTGTCTCCGCGCGGCGCACGGGCCGCTTCTGCCGGGGTATTTATCACCATTTCAGCGGATGTGGCAGCCATGGCGCCTCAGACGCATTTGGGCGCTGCGCACCCTGTGTCCATTGGCGGCGGAATGCCGGGTATGCCGCGTAAAGACAAGGAGAAGGAGGGACAGGGGAACGAGGAGAAGGGGAGACAAGGAGACAAAGAGAAGGGGGGGCAGGGAGAGACAGAGAAGGGGGAAAAAAGAAAGTCTTCTTCTGTGATGGAGGAAAAAGCTGTGTCAGATACTGCGGCTTATGCCAGAACTTTGGCTTCTTCAAAAGGCCGGAATGCGGATTGGGCAGAGCGTGCTGTGCGTGAAAGCGACTCTTTGACGTCAGAGGAGGCCCTTAAAAACAATGTGATTGATCTGGTGGCCAAGGATGAAAAAGAACTTTTGACTCTTTTGAATGGCCGGGAAATAAAAAAGAACGACAGAACATTTATATTGCAGACTGACAACATTGAAATTGTGAATGTTGATATGAGTTTGGTCAGAAAATGGCTCCATGTGCTCGCGCATCCCAATGTGGCTTATATTTTACTGATGCTGGGATTCTACGGACTCATTTACGAGTTTTCCTCCCCGGGCGTGGGTCTGGGCGCAGTGGCTGGTGTGATCTGTCTGCTGCTGGCTTTTTTTGCCCTGCAAATTCTGCCTTTGAATTACACAGGCCTGGCCTTATTGGTGGTGGGCATCACATTGATTGTGTCGGATTTGTTTGTGCCAAGCGGCGGCATATTAACACTGGGAGGTATTGCGTCTTTTGCAGCCGGTTCTTTGATGTTGTTTGATGCGTCGGATGCAAACTTACGCGTGTCGCTTGAGTTGATTATCGGCACTGTGGCGGCCACAGTGGCGTTTGTTTTGTTTGTTGTTAAAAAAATTATCCAGTCCAGAAAAATTAAACCATTGTCAGGCACGGATGGTTTGACCGGAGAAACCGGAGAAGTCCGTGAAGGCGGCCTGATTTATGTGCACGGTGAATACTGGACAGCCGAATGCGCAGAACCCCTTGCCCCGGGCGACAAAGTGCAGGTGAAACAGATCAAGGGAAATAGACTGTTGGTTGATAAATTGTCTGTATGAAATTGGAAATTGGTTATTGTTTAGTGATTGTTTCTTGGAATTTGGTCATTTAAATATAATGGAGGTATTTCTATGTTCGGGATGAGTTTGATGCCATTGGCGGTGATCGGGATTATTATTTTGTGGAACGCTGTTTATATTCTGCCGGAATATGAGAGAGGCGTGGTGTTTCGTTTGGGACGGATCATCGGGGCCAAAGGGCCTGGCTTGACGCTGATTATCCCAGGGGTGGATAAATTGGTGCGGGTGGGCCTGCGCACAGTCACTTTGGATGTGCCTGTTCAGGAAGTCATTACCAAAGACAATATTCCCTGCAAAGTGAATGCTGTGTGCTATTTTCGCGTGCTGGACCCCATTAAAGCAGTGAATGAAATTCAGGATTACATTATTGCCACGTCTCAAATCGCGCAAACCACGCTGCGCAGTGTTCTGGGCCAGGTGGAGTTTGATGAGCTGCTGGGAAAACGCGAGCATGTGAATATGCAGCTGCAGCAGATCATTGACCAGCAAACAGATCCATGGGGGATTAAGGTGAGTATTGTGGAGGTCAAGGATGTGCAAATTCCTGATCAGATGACCCGGGCCATTTCTCATCAGGCTGAAGCTGAACGTGACAGACGCGCCAAAGTGATCAATGCAGAAGGAGAGTTTCAGGCCGCTCAAAAATTATCAGATGCCGCCAAAGTGATTTCTGAACAGCCCATTGCGCTTCAGCTGCGCTATTTGCAGACAGCCACAGAAATTGCCGCTGACAAAAATTCCACGCTGGTGTTTCCTTTGCCACTGGAATTAATGAAATCCATGATAAAATTAACGGACAAAAATTAATTTATCAAATAATGAAATGAGCGGCCGTAGGCCGCGAAATTCATAGAAATTAGCCGCCTTTGGCGGCGAAATTAGAAACAAAGAATTTCTATGAATTTCTATTTATTTCGCGCCCAAAGAGCGCAGAATTTTACGAGCGAAGCGAGTATATTTCTGCAGATTTAATTGATTCCTCGATTATTTTTTCCATATCAATGCTCTGTTCCAAGCGGGCCATTTTTTCCGCGGACACGCAGGTTTTGGGCCTGCGGGCAATCAAAGAACAGCAGTCTTTGTACGGCAGGTTGGACAGTTCATATGTGTTGATTTTTTGTGCCAAGCGGATAATGTCTTCCTTGTCTGATGCAATCAGCGGCTGGAAAAGAGGAATGGTCAGCCCGGCCTGAGCCGCTGCCATATTGTCCAAAGTCTGGCTGGCCACCTGTCCCAGACTGTCGCCTGTGATCAGGGCTTTCATATGATGCCTCATGGCCAATTTTTCCGACGTGAGCAGCATAAACCGGCGAAACACAACCATTTCAAAAGATGTTGGTATTGTCAGGCCGGCTTCCACTTGAAAATGATAATGCGGGATCAAATAAAGTTTTGACTGCGGATTAAAATTCAAAAGAACTTTATACTGCCGGATAATTTTTGATTCTTTCAGTTCTTCTGCCTTCCGATACGGATGAAAATGCACCAAATTCACCACTGCCCCGCGCCGCATCAAAGTCCAGGCCGCCACCGGCGAGTCAATCCCGCCTGAGAACAAACAGAGCATCCGGCCTGAGCTGGCACGCGGCAAACCCCTTAACCCAGGATGTTTTTGCGTGTACAAACACACCTTGTCTGACAAAATTTCCAAACAAACGGCCAAATCATGATGGTCCAAATCCACCTTAAGTTTGTGTTGTTCTTCAACAGCCCTTCCCATGCGGATGCAGATTTCCTGAGAAGTCATGGGAAAAGATTTATCAATGCGTTTGCAAAAAATCTTAAAAGTTTTGGCTGATGGATTGTCTTTAACTGCTTGCAAACAGGCTTGCAAAAGAGCGTTTTCATGCCGCTCAATGCATTGCGCAAAGGCATACCAGGCCACGCCAAACACCTGATTGAGCGCAGCGTGAACAGCGTTTTGATCAAAAGTGTCATGAAGTTCAGCCATCAGCCGGCTGCTTTCAATGCGCACTTGCGAGGCTTGTGCAGGACAAAGACGCGATTGTATATCATTCCTGAGCTTGCGCTCAAAATAACCCCGGTTCTTGCCTTTTAACCCTATCTCAGAATAGTGGATCAGTAAAATATTTTTCATTATGACAAATCATACAAAATTCGCAGCGCATATGTGGTCAAAAAGCACATCGTCAATATTGAATTTTCCTCGTGGTTCAGCAGCTTTAAAATGCGGAACAAAAAAAACCTTAAAAGCGCCGATGAATCGGCGGGCTACAATCCCTCAATTCAAAGCCATTAAATGACTAGTCATGACTGTCTATGTATATAATTTAATTCATAACTCTTGAAAAAGTTAAAATTTAATTTATATTTACTATATTCCCAATATAAAAATAATTTATTCAATTATGACTACTAGTGACATCTTTATATTTAATATGGCAAACAGCCTGTTTTTTCAGCGCATTCTATTCTGTCCAACAGAAGTCTCGCCTGAATCCATCCATGTTCACTTCTTAAATACTCACTTTAGCGCTCAAAAAACAATTCAAAATGGATTTCCCTAACATTACAAACATAAATTATATGTGGCCAATGTGTCGCATATATATCAATTGGATTAGAATAAAAGCAATTTGGAGATGAAAATGCAGATTAAAACAAAAAAAACAGAAAAAAAGCAGTTTAATCAAACGATAGGAGGCAACACCATGAAAAAAATACTGATAACATTCGGACTGATCGTGGGCATGACTGGGATGGCAATGGCAGCATTCACACCGACGCAAAACATCACGCTGACAGTGACGCCGGTTGGTAACTTGAGCGTGGCAGTGTCACCAGCGAGCTATGACTTCGGTAACTTAACCCTGGCCACCACCGGGAACGTGGCTTCATCTTCCATCACCGTGTCAAATGACGGCACAATCCCCTGCTAC